>NZ_JAKJSW010000078.1:0-18606 GCF_050337375.1 Vibrio makurazakiensis
CAGTTAGCACTACATGAAGGCATTAATAAGATTTATCTTGGTTGCCGAAATTTAGCAAAAGCAAACGACGCAAAAAGCAACCTTATAGAAACCACAGGGCGGAACATCTTTGAAATATTAATTCTCGATGCGTCTAACTCCACATCTGTACGCAACGCTGTAGCGAAGCTTAAATCACCCGTTGATGCTGTGGTTTTAAATGCAGGTGGCACCGGCGGGCGGACGCCACACAAACTAACCGATGATGGTGTAACCAACATATTTGCTTCTAACGTGTTGGGGCATGTAGTGCTCGTTGAAGAGTTAATCAAACGTCAACTCGTCACCTCAACCATCCTTTACGCTGGCTCAGAAACGGCTAGAGGAATACCCAAAATGGGTGTGGCTAAACCTGAACTAGAAACCTCCTCTATCGAAGAATTCGCTTCAATAGCCAATGGCAGCAAGTTTGGCTCAAAAGCTGACCCTCTCGATGTATACGGAACAATAAAACTTACTGGCGCTCTATGGATGGCATCTATGCCTAGGCAACATCCGCATCTTCGCTTTGTAACCATGAGTCCGGGTGGGACAACAGGCACTAACGGCATGGACGACTTGCCTTTCCTCAAAAAGCTGTTCTTTAAATATGTGGGAGGTCTTTTCATGCCACTGCTTGGCATGATGCATAGTGTTGAAAAAGGAGCAAAACGCTACCTTGACGGGCTGTTTGACCCAAGATTTGAGAGTGGACATTTCTACGCAAGCCGCAGTGGTTCACCTACTGGTCCTGTAGTGGACCAACTCACCATTGAGCCTTTATTTGGTAATGCCGTCGCTCAAGATAATGCCCGCCAAGCGATTCAACAATTTTCGTAAATCAAGATTCTAAAATTAAAGGAGAACCATTATGGACATCACATTACAAATTCTTGTTGGATTAGCGACTTTAATGCTCAGTGGTCTCGGCATCATGTCTATGTTTGCGCCACAAAAGATGGCCACTAATTTCTCAGTAGAGCCAGTGGGCAAAGCAGGGCTTAATACTATTCGCTCTGTCATGGGCGGTTTATTTCTTGCCAGCGTAACCATTCTGGTACTTGGGTTAACATCCGGTGACACGGAAGGTTATTTCTTCGTTGCAATTGTTCTAATCGCTGTTGCCATTGGTCGAGTCGTGGGGCTTATTTTTGATGGGGTCGATAAAACGGTGATTCCACCGTTGCTTTTGGAGTTGGTGATTGCGGGCATATTATTGTTCAGCCATATGAAGAATGGAGGGTTTTATTGAGGCGCCGCCTTTGAACAAGGGATATTAAGACAGCTTTGTTACGCAAGGCTGTCTTTGTTTCGGATAGAAATGAAGCGTTCTGCTAAATGCCCGGTAACTAGCACTTATCCCAAAGTAATGCGCTAACCCCCTAACAATCAAGGTTGAAGGTGCCACTATACACAACCCTTATTCAGCAATTTGTTGGGGTAACGTTCGCGCGTACACTACAGCGTCTTTTAGTTCACCATTAAGTTTTGCATAGTTTGGTATATCTTTAACTTTACTGAAACCGTTTCGCTCAAGAACTTTACTTGAGCCTACATTGTTCTTAAGGACAATTGCTTTTAATGAAGCTAATTTAGACTCAGAAGCCAAGTATGGAATTAACATATCAACAGCTGAAGACGCAACACCCTTCGAAATAAATGACTTACCAATGCGATAACCCAATTCACCAAAACGACTTTCAGATTCGACGCGATGAATATTAATCCTACCGCAGATTTCATTGGAGTCTGTTCGAATCAACAGAGGGTACATCTCATCAGCAGCATGCAACTCCAGGAATTTAGATATCTGCTCCTTAACACCAAGCTGCGTATAGAAAGCTTCATCGCGCGGTGGGACATGCTGCTCAAACCAAGACCGATTATCTAGTTCAAACTCTAAAAGTGCATCTACATCTTTAAGTGAAACTAACTCTATTGATACTTTCATTTTAGTTACCTAACGGCCAAACTAAGTGACGATCAGATCTGCCACTCAATTTTGACAAGCTTAAACGCCTTGTAATATTTACACTACCTGTTTGCTATAACTGTTTCTGTCTATATCCACGACTTCTACAGTTAAAGAAGCACCAACTAACGGAACTGATATCAGCTGAAACATGACACTATTAGACAAAAGCAATTTATCTTCATCATTACGACCAGAAAGAATACGCAAAGTTACGTGAATGAAATCTTCTTTAACCGTACCTGTTTGATAGTTTTCATATGCAATACTTCTAACCTTTATATCACCACCATCTGGCTCAAATAAATTCGACTCTAAAGCACCCAAAAACACTTTCTGGTTCAAGTCTGCCGATTCGATAGATGATGAATGCTCAATAATACAGTGCGGCAAGACATACTCCTTAAATGTAACGCCACGTTTGGCGGCACTCTTAATCGCTTGTTAGCGGTTTACTCTTCACTTTCAAAGTGGGCAAAAACTTCCGCACCAGTCATGTTTTGTGTTTCGTTTTGAAATTCGTAATATTCGGGTTTTTCATCAATGAATATTTGATGAGTTAGTTTGTAGTCACCTTCCGACATCAATAACCCAACAGGAAGGTGATACTGATTATTTGGCACTAAAAAGTAAAATAAGTGCGTACCACATTTACCGCAGAAACCTCTTTCTGCCCACTCTGACGACTGATACCTAACAACATTTGATTCACCTGATATTTTAACTGAATCGGCGCAATCAATGGCTAACATTGGGCCGCCAGACCAATTTCTACACATACTACAATGACAGGCCGCCAACTCGTTACTGGCATACTCTACTTCCAACTTAACCGAGCCACATAGGCACTTTCCTTTACCTTTCATAGGTCCTCCAAGCTTTGCAATGTGTGTAAACTTAATAGTAGCTAACACTAACAGCCCCACCACTCAAAACACTTAATTTAAAGTACCAAGTGTCTGCTACTCAGTCCTAAGCGCTTTGTTAATTGTCTTTTTGATAACTTGAAATGATGGTGGTATTTACAACAGAAGCATCAAAGTACTGAGCTTTTACTTTCAAGTATTCATCATCAAGGAAAAAACTCTCTGCCGCTGATTGACTTGGAAAGTTAATCGTAAAAACTCGATTTATAGGCACATCAACCTCAGATCGCAGTACCTCAGAAACAACGAAGTCGAACCCAAATCCCCCACAATAAGATGCCAGGATCGGTTTCATGGCTGCACGATACTTCGAATAAACATCATTGTTTGATACTTCTAGTCCTACTAAAAACTCATACATTACATAGTCTCCAATGCTATACGCCTGAGTGGCACTTAACGTCTTGTTAATACATGCAGAACGTAATACCCGCGCTTCAGCCCTACACCTTAATCACTAAAACCAACGCATAGTTAAAATGCCATGCGTACCGAATCAATTTACAATCCCCAGTACTCGGAGATCGATCGTTTCTTTTTGAACAAGCTTCTTATGGTTGGGAAAGCAATAACAATAACTGATTTGTCTTTTGTTTAACGTTAACTCGATTCCAGAGATATAAGGACCAAACTCTTCTAGTGATGATCGATTCCGTAAGTTCTCAATTAAGAACCAAGGAATAAAGCATGTTTATGATGAATACCACTATAACTGACAGCTAGAATCGTCATACGTTTGAACCGAAAAATACCTCATGGCAACAGTAGAAAAATAATATTAATACGACAAGAAACCAGCAAAAACTCTTTAGCTGGGGTAAAAATAGAGAACTAGCAAAATGGCTAGCACCAAGCATGTACCAAAAGTCTCATCTTGCTAGCTAACTGCTCTACTTCGTTTATACTAGGCGCAACTTATCTATAGGCTGTGAATTCAAAAAACTCATTGGTACACCTATAGTACACCTCATCCTATTGGAACCCTTACATTACATGGCTCTAAAACCTACCATCTATAAGTTTCGCATTTCACTTACTGACATGAATCGCGATTACTATGATTCATTTAACCTTACTATCGCACAACACCCATCAGAGAACGATCAACGTATGATGGCTCGTATGGTTGCGTTTTGTATGAATGCCTCACAGGAATTACAATTCACTAAAGGACTATCTTCTATTGAAGAACCAGATTTATGGTTGAAGACCTTAGATGACCAGATTGAACAATGGATCGATGTCGGCGAACCGGATCCTGAACGTATCAAGAAGGCTACTCGACTAGCAAAATCCGTTAAAGTTTATAGCTTCAATACGAAGTCAAACGTTTGGTGGGAACAGAATAAAGGGAAGTTTGGCTTCCTAAAAGCTTCAGTGACTCGCTTAGACAATGATGGCATTGAACAAATGGCTTCAATGATCCAGCGTACTATGGACCTATCTGTAATGTTGAGTGGCAATTCTGCTTTCATTAACAGTGATACACAATCGTGTGAAGTTACTTGGGAAGAGTTACAAGAAAATGACTAGCCTAGAGGCCTGTTTAATCGAAGCTGGCATCAATGATACCAGCTTAATTTGCCAAAATTATTCTGATGAATATCAAGGGTTCCTAAAGAACAATCACGTTTTTTTCAAAAATGCTTGTGCAAACAAACCTGAGCATTCGGAACGTCAAATTCTATTAGGCCTTCTTACCAAGCTTCATATAGAGAATACCACAAGCTTTGAGTCAGCATCAGAAGATAGTATCGCGATGCAAAATGTAATTAGTGACGCTGTGGGAAAAGAGCACCTAAGCAAATTCAAATATACACAAAGTGAAAGCCTAAGCTTTGTAACTCACCTGTGGCTTTACATCCAGGGTCGTTTAGGGATGGACTTTAGCTTGGCCAACGATCATGCGCACGCTACTTCTGAACTTATAAGTAGAAACCAAGCCTTAAATATTGATGTACAGAGAACTCAATTCTTAGAAAGTTATTATGCAGGATTCAAAGTATTTGAATCCGGTCGTCGTCAGTCGAACTCTCTATTTTCTACGTTAAAAAAACTACTCAACAGATTCTGATTCATACCTTTTCTTAAAGTCCGTTGTATTAGAAGAATCACACATAGTGGCGGATGCTGTTACAACTCTGTTTCGGCCACTCTGCTTCGCTTGATAAAGTGCAAAATCAGCTTTTTTGAACAAAGATTTTAGGCTCGGTTCTGTATCTGTACATTCTGTGATTGAAATGCCAACCGAACAAGTGACGTAACCTAAACCTGTATTATTTGGGTGTGCTATCTTTTCTAACCATACATTTTTTCTAAGCAGCTCTGCCAGCATAGAAACCGATGTCGAAGAAGACTTTTCACAGACAACTACAAACTCTTCACCACCATAACGGTACACTTTGTCAGAGTGAGGGTTAATGCTGGCTCTTAGTGCTTTAGCAACAGCTTGAAGTGCTTCATCTCCCTGAGCATGACCATAGTAATCGTTATAAGCTTTGAAATTATCGATATCAATAACGATCAACCCAAACCAACGATTGTTACTACGCGCGTGCTCTAAGGCCAAGATAGCTTGAGTTTCGTAGGCAAAACGTGAGTAAACACCAGTCAAAATATCAAACAACGACTGCCTTCTCAGGCCATGCATTTGACTCTGAATTCGCTTAATTAATGAAGCGTAACACTTAGCTAACTGACCAAGCTCATCGCTTCTGTCTCGTTCAGGGATGTTTTCCACATCAATTGAATCTATGTCGCCTTCCATACTCTGTGCCAGCCTATGGATCGGCTGAATAATGCGTCGCGCAGCCCAAAAGATAAGTGCTATTGAAAATAGTACCGCAATAATCGCTTCTCTCACGATCAACCTGAGAGCGTCAATTTTGAATGTAACTAAATGAGTGGCATCGAACACTGCCCAAGCAAACCCTTCGGTGTCCCCTCGCAGTGGCAGTTTAATGTAAAGTAAGCAGGATTCTGTGTTCAGAACATAATCATGTTCAGAAAAATCCGGGAGATAGTAAATACTGCCAAATAAGTTTTGTAGGTGGACGTGATTAAGAACTTCATTTTTTTTATCGGTCAATGACTCGATAGACTCGTCAATACTGGGCACCTCTGAATCAGATGCAGTAGCGCGCGTTACACTCAGTTCCTTAATTTGTTTATCTAGTATCTCGGTGTCTTTGAAAGAGGCTTCAATATCCCAAACATCATCAACCCCTTCCACCCAAGCAACCTTAAAGCTGCTGTCACTAGCGAAAAGAGCATTCACTTCAAAATACAATAGGTTATCTATTTCATTGTATGACTCTAGCGCTTCTGAAGTCGCTGCAGCCATATAATTCTGTTGAGATACAGATTTAGAAAGCTCTTTTATCGTAGCCTGCATAGACGCTTTAGCGACTCGAACTTCAGACTCAACCCCCCGATGCCATTCACTTAGGTAACGGGTATAGCTGAGAGAGCCCACTAACCACACAACCAACAGCATGTGAGTAATTACGAGCAGCTGCGATAAGCTGAAGCGGCGTCGGATATTATTCCATAGTGAAATAGACACGATCACCACACGCTTCATTTACACGGATACTTTGATATTGTTTTTGGCTAACTGCACCAGATTCATTAGTGTCGTCTGTTTTATTCCAAGGCCAAACGGTCATGGTTAAATTTCYCGCAAATGAGACAGATATAGATGAAATAACATCAACATTTAGAACAAAAAGAATCCGATTCATGAAGTTTATTGCGTAACCCAAAAAGTGCGTGAAAGATAACATTTATAAATAATAATCACTATTTATATTTTCCATGACAATAACTATCGCACCAAGCCTGCTTTGTAACAATAAACCTTAGTTGTACATATTGTGTAAATGACAGT
Source organism: Vibrio makurazakiensis (assembly GCF_050337375.1). NCBI lineage: Bacteria > Pseudomonadati > Pseudomonadota > Gammaproteobacteria > Vibrionales > Vibrionaceae > Vibrio > Vibrio makurazakiensis. The sequence continues at coordinate 6,806 of NZ_JAKJSW010000078.1, forward strand.
CCGTTATACAGAACAAAGCCCAACACTTGGCTGGGCTTTCTAATCATTGATTTGGCTTACAAAAGGGTTAGCTTTGAGTTGCAGTGGCAGCTCTAAGCTGCGTTAAGTATTTGATCCACCCTTTAGCTTCAGTTGATGCTTTAAGGTTATCAGCTCGCTTCGCTTGAATTAAAGCCCCTTCCAACTGGTTAAGCTTGTATAACGCTCTCACCCTCACCAGCGCAACGTCAGGCTGTTTATGCTTAGACTTCACTTTATCGAGTTCAGTTAGCGCATCTTGATAATGCCCTTCTTGAACCATAAGTTGAGCCACGTTCCAATGATATTTTTTATTCAGTTTCGACGCTTGCGACCAAACGACGATTGATTTGTCCCATTCTTTAGCTAACTGCCAATATGTAGCCTGTTCAGCGAGTAATTGAACGTCTGTTGTCGCCTCATCTAACTCACTGATCTCTTGTGCCGCTCGTTCTGGGATCCCACGTTTAGCATACAATTGCGCCAACAATCTTCGGTCAGTTTGTGTCAGTTCAACACCTTGCTGTTTCGCTAAAGCTAACGTCGCAAGTGCAGACTTATCACGCTTAAGGCGTAATTCCAGGCCTACGAGTTGTCGCCACCAATTAGCTTTATCCGGCTGAAGAGCAATTAACTTTTCTAAGGTTGGGATCGCCCCTTTCCAATGCTTTAACTGAAGCTGAGCACCTAACTTTAACGATAAAGGAGGCAAAGCGTCTGGGTGCCTAAAGGTGTCATACTGCGTAAGCGCACTAAGCGTATTTTTCCAATTCTCTAATTGGTACTCCGATTGCGCTATTCGCATCCATAGTTCATCTTCTTTTTGAGTCTCTGGCACACTTTTTACTAACAAATAATAGTGAGGCAAAGCATTTGAAAACCTCTGCTCGTTCAATAATACATCGGCAAGCATACGCTGAGTGATCCACGCTTGCTCGTCCATCAGTAGGCCACTATCTACGGCATAAGTTAGCTGTTCAATCGCATGATCTATTTGGTCATTTTGCCAATAAAAGACACCCAACATGCGAGCCACAAAAGCTTTGTCATAATCACGAGACGGCTCAAGCTGTTCGAGTGCTTTAATCGCCTCTGTCACTTTCTCTTCTTGAGCAAGTTGATGTGCTTTTTGCACTCTTACTGCTGTGTACTGGCTAAGCTCACTCGCATTAGTGGCTCCAATACACGCAGAGAACAAAAGCCAAATTGAAAATACACGAATCAATATCTGTTTGATCATTTTGCTAATTTGAACTCCAATTTCACCGTTTGACTCACCTGAGCAACTGCACGCCCTTCAATCACTTTTGGTTGATACTTCCACTTTTTAAGAGCCCTGACCGCTTCTCGTTCAAACATTCTTCTTGGGCTCGCTTCAAGAACTTTGACATCGGTCGGCCTGCCCGTCGGATCAATCGTAAACTGCATGATGACAAAGCCTTCTGCACCACGTTTTAGCGCTTTCGCCGGGTAGCGAGGTTCAACTCGATACAATGGCATAGCTTGCTGATTCGAACCAAAATCAGAAAAAGTCGGCGCATTGATAGCTAGGCCATCAATTGACGTATCTAATCCTAATGAAGGTAATGAAGTCATTGGAGTAAGAGGTGTTACTTCTGCTTTAGATTGAGAAACCTTCGCCTCGGGTGGTGGCTCTGGTGTTTCAGGCTGTTCTGGTACAGAGCGCTGACGTCGCTGAACTTCTTGCTCAGCTTCAACCATCACCATATTGAAACTAAGAGACTCGCTGCTTTCTGGCGCTCTATTGTGACCATTATCCACCATCCACGCCATAAAGGAGAATAGAGCTAGCCCTAATGCCCCTGCGAGTGGTAATGCCAACAGAAAACGAATCATCAACGTTTCTCCGCAGCCAAAGCAATATTCTTAACACCTGCACCTTTGGCGGCATCCATAACTTTAACAACCGTTCCGTTGTATGCATGCTCATCCGCTTGGATAACTAATGAAGCGTCTGGCTGCTCTAAAAGCAAGTGCTCAAGTGTTGCCTGCACACGTTCAACGTCGATCATGCGTTTATCTATGTAGATATCATTTGCTGATGTGATCGCGACAAAAATACCCGCATCTTTCTGACTTACTACATTCGACGCTTGCGGTCGATTAACTTCAACACCAGACTCTCGAACAAACGAGCTAGTGACAATAAAGAAAATCAACATGATGAATACGATATCTAGCATAGACGTTAAATCAATTTGTGCTTCTTCGTTCTTGCTATGTCTTCTGCCGAGTCTCATTGCTGACTCCTTAACGATTTTTCTAATTTCATTTCTAATAAATTACATTTTTTGGCTAAGCGAGCATGCACAAACATTCCCGCTAGCGCTGCGACCATTCCCGCCATGGTTGGTAATGTCGCTAACGAGATACCAGAAGCCATAAGCTTAGGGTTACTACTGCCTTGGTTCGCCATCACGTCAAACACTGAAATCATGCCAGTTACCGTACCAAGCAAGCCTAGCATTGGACAAATAGCGACCAAAAGCTTAATAAAGTTTAGGTTTTGATTAAGTGCCATATTGGCTTGCCCTAACCAGCCATCTCGGATCGCTCTCGCATGCCATGAAGAGTGATCGCTACGAACATGCCATTGTGAAATCCAAAAGTCTCTTTGCTTAGGGTAGTAAAACGACAAATACAACACTCGTTCAACCACAAGAAACCAATACACAAGAACAACGGCAGCCAGCCACCATAAAACAAAGCCACCTTGTTCCATAAACTGATTAAGGGACATCAGCCAGTGACTCATTATCGACTCAGGTTCAAATAATGAAATGGGTACTAGCGCCTCTGACGCCAAAGTACTCATTACGCTGCTGTCCCGACAGATGCTACTGTAGGCTTTGGCTGGCTGTCTTTTTCCGCTTGCTCAGCGATCAGTCCAATACCTTGCTTTTCAAGAATATTACGAATGTTTTCAGCCTGCGTGCTCAATATGTTGTGAGCAAACAATAGTGGCATCGCAGCGACTAAACCAAGAACGGTTGTAACCAATGCCATCGAAATACCACCAGCCATCACTTTAGGGTCACCATTACCAAATTGAGTGATCACCTGAAAGGTTTCGATCATACCTGTCACAGTACCCAGTAAGCCTAACATAGGAGCTAAAGCAGCTAACAACTTCAGCATTGATAGGCCTTTTTCAAGGTGAGTCTGTTCATCTACAACAGCTTCAAGTAAACGTAACTCCAATGCTTCAACTGTTCGATTTTGTTCTTTGTTGTAGACAGCTAGAACACGGCCTAATGGGTTATTACCAGGCTGAGTGGGATTCTTTAACTGAGAACGAATTTTCTGACGAGAGATAGCTAATGACACACCGCGAAATAGCGAGATAAGTAAACCTACCGCCAATAAGCCTAAAATGACTTTACCGACGACACCACCTGCTTGTAATCGATCTTTCAAGCTTGGCGTATTAGCCAGTTGTTCAAGCATGATCCCACGAGATGGGTCAAGCACGATGTTTGTAAGTTCACCAGTTTTAAGCTCTGCTAAGCTCTCAATCGTTGGGCCATTTTCCGGTTGCTTAATGTAAGCGACTGCGTCACTACGTTTAGCATTCCAATTGACGTAACCAGCGTCGGTAATTAAGCCTAATGAACCTAAGCGTAGCGCCTGAACGGTGTTAGTTTCCCCTTCACCATCAATAAACTGAATGCTAGTTTCGCTAAGTTCACCACTCGCTTCAATTTGATCAACCATACTCTGCCATAAAGCTGTTAACTGTGGCATTGATGGCAAAGACTTAGCATCAATGATTTGGTCAACGACTGAAGTATATTGACCACGATCAGCGCTGCTAACAGACGTATGAAGTTCGTTTCCTAATTCTTTGGCATTTTGGCGAACTACACCAAATAACTCACCTAAGCTTCCGGTTTCTAGACGTAACTTTTCTTCCAAACGAGCTAACTTGTTTTCATTCTCGCTAAAGGTTTTAGTTAAGGTATCTGTTTGCTGTTGAAGCTGGCGACGTTTTGCCTCTAAAACAGCCTTTTGCTCTTTCAGTGCCTTTTCAGTCTGTTTAAAACCAGACTCACGGGCAACATTATGCTGTTGCTGTGCTTTGTTTTCTAATTTTGCTGTTGATACGAACTCTGATGAATCAGCTGCATTAATGGAGAAAGATAGGCTCGCTGCACAAAATAAAGTGGCTAAAGATTTGAAGTTYATTATTTAGCCTCTGCGATATTCAATGAAACAGGGAGTGTAATTAGGCTTGGTGCGATTTGCTGACTCGCAATGTCATAGGCTTTGTCTAGGTCAGCTTTCAATGAACTATCGAGCAGTTGCCATTGCGCTACTTTTTTATTCCACGCCCAATATTTATTACCATTTAAATTACGTGCAACCAGCGAAACTCGGCCAAGATGTAAAATGTCAGCTTCAATCGTTTGGGACTCACTGAGTGACATACGACCTTGATAAACACCGAGTTTTGTTCCGTAATCCATTTCAATTTGGTATGCCTCTAAAATACGGCGATACTTCTCGGCATCACTGACATCTGCACGAGTCATCATGGTCTCAAGTTTCTCTACACGCTGTTGGCGCTGTTCAAACTTAATTGGAGCATCTGATTCAACAATACTCTGTAAACCATCAATCATTTGATACATCAAAGGCACCACACCTTGGCGTGTATACTTAATCTCTTCAATTTGTGTTTCGAAGTTGTCTGCTTCTTTATTTTGGCTAGCGACCAGAGCAGCTAAATGATCGTGATAAATTTCTAAATTCTTCACTTCTTCTTGTAACTGTTCGATTTCAGCCTTCAAAGTCAGAGTCGCTTCCGCACTCTTGTTGATGGTTTTCTGGCTTGAAGCCGACGCTGTATTGGTTTTGTTTTGGATAGCTTGAGCTTGATCTAAGCTATTGGCTGTCGCAGACGTTGCTAAGGAGCCGATGATGAATGCAAGGCTAGTTTTTAGAAGGTTCATAGTTGCCGTCAATTACGTGAGAAAGTTTCAAATGAAGTTTATTGATAAATACTCTCATTATCAATAAAGTCCATCTATTTTATATATTTCTGTCTTATATATGGAAGAAACACGAATGGGGAAGACCGAGTCTTCCCCATAGTGTACTTAATTTTAAGGCTTAGTACTTAACTTGTAGTGTAGCCATGTAGTTGCGACCTTCGCCAATAACTACATTGGTTGCACCATCGTATTGGCTACTTGTTGAACCGCCACCCGCTAGGTATTCAGTATCAAATAGGTTTTCAATATTGAAACGAGCAACAATGTCTAAGTCTTCGTTGTACTTATGCGTATAAGATGCACCCATATCGAAACGAGTGTAACCGTCTTTCTTAAAGGTATTGGCAGCATCGCCGTAACGCTCACCTTCGTAGATTAGACCAAAGTTCACATCTGTACTTTCAATCACGTTGTAAGTAGACCAAAGGCTTGCAGACAACTCTGGCACATCCGCAGGTTTGTTACCTTGGTAAGTATCATCTTTCGTGATTTCAGCATCTAAGTACATCGTTGAAGCACTTAGCGAGAACTTTTCAGTAACGAAACCTTGAGCAACGAACTCAACACCACGGTGTTGCTGCTCACCACCTTGCGTTCTGTTGTAAAGAGTATCGCCATTTGCATCGACACCCGTTTCAACATCAAGAGTGATGTTCTCTTTGGTAATATCGAAAACTGCACCACTTAGGAACAAGCGCTCATCAAACAGCTCCCATTTAGTACCCATTTCGTAAGATACACCGCGCTCAGCATCTAACTCTTCACCGTCATTTGTGTATTGGTCACCGCTAACCACACCTTGAGGCATGAAGCTCTCAGAGTATTGCACGTAGACTGAACCATTTTCTGCTGGGTGATAGATAACGCCTAATTTAGGAGACACCTGGTTTTCTGTAAGCTCATCGGTCTTCTTCTCATCAAAACGTAAACCAGCAAGCACCTGCCATTGCTCGTTAATCGTCATCATGTTCTGAAGGTACATACCGTAAGTTTCGTACTCTGACTGAGACTCTTTTACTTTACCTGAGTAACCTGGCTTACCAACCGTTTCGTTTGGCGCTTTTGAAACTGAGTTATAGTAAGTTTGGTGACGGTCGTAAGAGTAACCTAACCAGTTACCACCCACTAATAATGTATTCTCTGTACCAAGTAGTTCGAAGTCTTTAGTTACATCAACATAAGCTGTATCGAATACCCATTTATCAGAACGCTCGTTACCAGAATGCTTAATCAGACCTGTTTCCTCATAGTCAGAGAAACTTGGGTAAGACTCTACATCAAATCGTTCGAAGTTCTGGCGGTTGTAACCTACTTTTAATCCGATAGTATCTGTGATCAATGCATCAATCGCTACGCCGTAGTTTTCTACGTCATTTTCGATTTTTGACCACTCAGCATCCCAAATATGATCTTCACCAAGCACAGGTTTGCCATTCACGATGTAGGCACCAGAATCTACGCTACCGTGATCTTCTGTCTTATCGTAATGTGCAGAAACCATCACGCGATCATTAATATCGTATTCAACGAATAGTCCACCAACAAAACGATCTGTTTCTGGTTCAGTGCCGTCACCGTATGAACGGTATGAACCGTAAGTTTCTTTCGACAGAATCGTGCGAGCGCGAAGTGTTTCATCTTCGTTTAGTGAACCACTCACATCGACAGTCGTACGGTAGTGATCATCAGAGCCAACATCTTGGCTAAGTGACATTTGCGTGTTGGTCGTTGGCTTTTTAGTCACCATGTTAACTAGGCCACCAGGCTCAGACTTACCGTAAAGTAACCCTGATGGGCCTTTCAATACTTCTACACGTTCTAGTAATTCAATTGGTTGACGGTAATGAGACCAGTGTTGATGTCCATCACGCAAGAAACCATCTGAACTGCTTAATTCGAAACCACGCAGTGAGAATCTTTCACGGTTACGGCTTGTACCACCAGCACTAACACTTGCGTCATTTTGTAAAACGTCACCTAGCGTGCTTGCTCGTTGCTCATCAATGATTTGTTCATCGATAACCGATACTTGTCCCGGAGTCTCTAATTGAGTCGCCTCCATGCGCATCGCTGTTGAATTCGTGTCAGCTTTATAGCCATAGTCACGACCTTCAACAACCATATGTTCATCAGTTTTAACTGTTTCTGCTAAAGCTACAGGTGATGCTAAAACTGCACCAATCACTAAAGCCAATGGGCTTTTTGAAAACATTATCCTTTACTCCGACTTATTCTTTTTATGCAGGCAATTCAATCTCTATGCTGAATACTTCTCTGCTAATCCGTTTCCGGTACCACTGAATTATTTCGGAGGTGAATATAAGTGATAACCATTACCATTTGCATTAAATTTACATTCTTTGCATTCGTAAAGTTATGTAAAGACTTAACCAGTAAACTAACAATACGCTGTAACACAAAACCTAACGCACCTTAGAAAGGTATCAGGCAATAAAAAAGCGCCAAACGGCGCTTTCTAAAAACTGTATTTACTGAGGTAATAGATCATTACTTGGGAAACAGTAAAGTGACTCGAAGCCCACCCTCACTCCGGTTTTCCGCTCTTACTTGCCCTTTCATCATCAACATCGCTTCTTTGACAATGGCTAATCCAAGCCCATACCCCCCAGACTGCTTATCCCTTGCAGACTCTAAGCGAGTAAACGGATCGAATATACGCTCTAACTGTTCTTCCGGTATTCCGGCTCCATTATCTTCAATCGCAATCACACTAAAGCTCTCACCTTCGTCGTACTCATAACTGGATACAACAATATTGGCTTGCTCTCCAGCGTACTTAATGGCGTTACTGATCAAGTTGCCAATCACTCTTAGCAGCAACCTTTCATCAGCTTTGACCTGTGCAGTCAACTCCGGAAGATCTGCGATCAATGTTTGTCCGTTTTTTAAGTCGGTCTGATATTGCTCAACTTGTATCGAGCAATAGTGATCCAACTGGACAAGTTGTAGCTTTGCATCATATCGAGAGTTTTCTATGCGACTAAATTCGAGGATTTCACCAACTAAATGATTCATTTCTTCGGTTTCAGTTTCTAGCCGATCCAAAAGGGAATGATCATTAACCGAAATTTTCTTTCTTAATAAATGTAACGCTAGGTTCTGACGAGCGAGCGGTGTGCGTAACTCATGCGAAACATCACGGATCAAACGACGCTGTTTTTCTGCCAACATATGAATTTCATTGGTCATATGATCAAAATCACATGCGAGCTCATTAAACTCACGTGTTTTAGAATTTAGTTCCGACGTTACACTGACAGAGAAATCGCCTTGCGAGAGCCTTCGACTCGCCTCTCTTAACCTATCTAGAGGTTGTTGTAACCGCCGAGCAATGATCAAAGAGAAGAAAGTTAAGATAACCAAAGCAATCAAAGCTTTGATCAATGAGAAATACAATGGGAAGTATTGCGCAGGGTGGACTTGGTGAGGCAGTTGAATGACCAGTGTATTGCCTTGAACAAGCTTAATGCCAAAAATAGGTTTATTTACTCGAGCATTTAACTGGTGGTCAAGATCTCTCAAATAACGCAACTTAAATTCAAAATGCGGGTGCATATCTCGATGTGTTATCGAATGATTATCCTCATCGAGTACAAACAAATAATAGTCTTGTGCATTTCCCCAATCAGCGAGTTCATCCATGTCCCCTTCTTCAATCAGTACATTCGCTTGCTGCGCTAAATCGAGCATTTCGATTCTTACTTCTTCAGGGACTTTTAAAAGTGCTTTCATCAAGGCTTTTTCAGCCAAACCCTGCAAGATAAGAATAGAAACGAGTATGACGGTGAAATAGCTAAATAACTGAAACGCCAAGCCATCCTTTCTTTTCGCAATAAAGGATGGACAATAAAAGTAACGTTTCATTACGCTCCCACCGCGTCCATGTAGCTGTAACCTTTTCCACGCACGGTTTTGATATGTTGCTTAGAAAGACCAGCCTGAACCAATTTTCTACGAATGTTGCTGATGTGCATATCCAAATTTCGATCAAATGGGCACAGCTCTTTTTTTAAAACTTGGACTTGAAGATCTGCTTTTGATACTACAATGCCATGATTTTTGATTAGATAATCGAGTAGATCTGATTCAGTCCCAGTAAGAGGCAACCTAGAAAGTTGCTCATTCAAACCCTGGTTGGTGTTCGCTATAGACTGTCTTTGTCTTTCAAGGCCGACACGGCGCAGGATCACTTTAATTCGGGTCAGTAGCTCAGGGACTTTAAAGGGTTTCGCAATATATTGATCAGCCCCTGCCTGATAACCATCAAGCATAGAGTCTTCATCACTCAAAGCCGTTAGCATCAAAATCGGTGTCGCAAACCGTTGGCAGATTCGTCGAGCGACTTGCAAACCGTTTAAATTGGGGAGCATGACATCAAGTAATACTAAATCGACAGGATGACTTTGAATGAATTCGAGAGCAGATTCACCACAATGAACGGCGTCTACGTGGTAGCCCTCTTCTTCAAGGACTTCACTTAACAGTTCACATAATTGGATATCATCATCTACAACTAATACGCGGGACATTGCACTTACCATTAAATAATAATGGTTCGCATTTTAATTATCAGTTGTAATTAATTCAATCCAATTCTCATAAAATAGACCCTATAAAAGTAAGTCTTTTTCAATTGGAATGAATTTTGACGCAGAATCGATTAAGTTTTGTGCCGTTAAGCCTGGCACACCGTAAACTTCAACCGGTTTATTGAATCGCTCTTTAATGCGCTCAACTAAAATTTCAAAGTCACCATCACCAGAAACTAATACAATTTTGTCAGCTTGTTCTGCTAGCTCGATAGCATCTAAGGCAATACCAACGTCCCAATCTCCTTTCGCACTGCCGTCTCTGCGTTGAATAAAGGGCTTGWGCTTAACGTTAAAGCCAACACCTCGAAGTATGTGGTGGAATTGACGCTGTTTCGGATCCTGGCTAGAAATAGCGTAAGCATTAGCAGCAATAACCTCACGACCTTCCGTCGCAATATACCAAAACTGGTTGTAGTCGAAATTCGAGCGATATTTGTCTCTTGTCGTGTAATAGACGTTCTGTACGTCGACTAAAATTGCTATTTTTTCCATGTGCTTCTCATGCCTTTAAGAAAGATTGCTTACCCTATTCGATTCGTTGAGCAATTGCGAGAATCATTCAACAAAACCTAACGACTTTTTACTACCGATAATGAATAAATAAAGCCCGATTTGAACTACTTAACTATGCTTAATGTATACGAAATCTCACATATACACATTGATATAGCGAGGGGTAGATATGGTCAGGTTCATTCTTACCGCATTGATATGGGGTCTATTTTGTACCTCTGCCCATGCCTACCCTGCATACGGGAAACATCTTCCACACCGGAGCCTTATATATTTTTCACCCAGTGAAGATGGAATGGTGAAAGACTTTTTAAAAGGCGTAATGATTAATAACTGTCAGCTTGAAGAACGCGACATTATGATCATGGTCATAGCTGAAGATGGTTTCACTTTACCCGGTTGGTTGGTCGAAGAACTCAATATCAAAGATGTATCCACGGTATATAACATACCTAAAGGTTCACACACGGCAATCTTGATAGGGAAAGATGGGGAGGAAAAGCTACGTTGGGACGGGGAAACCGATTGGAATGGAATCACTAAATTGATAGACGAAATGCCAATGAGAAAACAAGAGATGCAGCGACAACAAAGCCGCTGCAATATTTAAGTACTCAATGTGCTGCACGTTACCAATTTGATTTCTATAACTCGACAGCTAAACGATTTCAGCTTGAACAACGCTTTCTGTTTATTAGGCTACTTGTTGAACCAGTCTAATTTTTCATGAAGCGAGGTAACGCTGCCCACAACAATTAGAGCAGGACTAATAGCTTGTTTAGCCAGTTCAGGTAATTCAGCTAAACGCCCATGAAAGACTCTTTGCTCTGGTCGCGTGCCATTTTCGATGATTGCACACGAGATATCAGGTGATAAGCCATTTTCCAATAGCTTGCCTGTAATCGTCGGACTTTGCTTTAGACCCATGTAAAAGACTAAAGTATTATTTGATTGCGCTAACGATGACCACTCAATCTCTTGGCCATCTTTCTGCAAATGTCCGGTAATAAACTGAACACTTTGAGCATGGTCTCTATGAGTCAATGGAATACCAGCGTAAGAAGTCGCGCCAGCTGCAGCTGTAATGCCTGGARTCACTTCAAATCTCACACCGTTTTCAGCCAGCTCTTCTAATTCTTCACCGCCACGACCAAAAATAAAAGAGTCTCCTCCTTTCAGTCGAGCAACGTGTTTACCTTCAAGCGCCTTATCGACTAAAACTTGATTGATTTTATCTTGAGGTACGAAGTGGAAATCCAGTTTCTTACCAACATAAATCATTTCCGCATCTTCATTAGCGAGCGCTAAGATCTCTTTAGATACTAATCGGTCATAAACGACGACATCGGCTTGCTGAATAACACGCGCGCCTTTAACCGTTAATAGATCCGGGTCACCGGGACCAGCACCAACTAATGAAACGAATCCGCTTTTTACTACTTTTGTATTCGATTGCGACACTTCTGACATGCTGTACTCCAAAAATCGGCTCAATTCACTTTGAGCTCTAAATCTATATGGGACTACATTTACTGGTGGAGTTCATATTTCACCAATAACTGAGCCTCAATTATCCCTACTCTTAGACTATCAGTTGTAATAGAAAAAATTCACTGTTAATTCACATGATTAGGGAAAGTAT
>NZ_JAKJSW010000079.1:0-18593 GCF_050337375.1 Vibrio makurazakiensis
AGATAAATGAACGCGGTACTTTACGTGTCGGAATGTCTACCTTTGTTCCTTGGGCGATGCGAGACAAACAAGGTGACTTGGTTGGGTTTGAAATTGACGTCGCTAAACGATTAGCGAAAGACTCAGGTTGGAAAGTGGAATTTGTACCAACGGCATGGGATGGCATTATTCCATCACTGCTTTCTCAGAAGTTTGATGTGATCATTGGTGGAATGTCGATTACTGAAGCTCGTGCTAAAAGCGTTCTATTCACTGCTCCTTATTCACATTCCGGTGTTCAGCTGGCTGCGAACAAAGAGTTAGCTGAAGGGTTCGACCAAATTTCTGATTTCAACTCTCGTAGAGTGAAAATTGCAGCGCGCCGAGGCGCTTTCACTGTTCAAGTTGCACGTGAGACGTTCCCTAAAGCAAAGGTTCTTCAATTCGATGACGATGCTCAAGCATTCCAAGAAGTACTAAATGGAAACGCACATGCGGTTATCGCATCAAGCCCAAAACCAGAGCACGAAACCATCAAAAATAGTGACACTCTATTTATCCCATTCCAAGAGCGTTTATCTAAAGGTAATGAAGCGTTTGCTGTTCGTTTAGGTGAAACTGACAAAGCTGAGTTCTTTAACCAATGGATTGAAGATCGCACGGCTGACGGCTGGCTACATGAACGCTACGAATACTGGTTCGCAACACTAGATTGGCAAGATCAGATTGCACAAGGTCAATAATAGCCTTGTTGATTCAATCACTTCTTACCTAAATACTGGCAGCTATTAGAACTTTGGTAGCTGCCAATTGAGAATTAAATAGGCAATTTTGTGGGTCAAACTAACCTCGCTTCTAACGCAAATAAATTAACGAGACACCGTTATTGGTATCAACGTTTGAACACGCTCGACTTTGCGTTGATCGCTGTTTTAGTGATTTTTTCTAGTTGGATCCTCTATAGATCATCCATTGGCATCAACTATAACTGGCGTTGGCTAGACGCTATTAACTTGATCTTCACATCCCCCAAAGACGGTGGCGCTCCTTACTTCTTTCAAGGCTTAATTGCCACCATTCGATTAAGTGTATGGAGCTTAGTATTAGCCCTGACTTTAGGTGTTGTAATCGGGGTTGCACGACACTCTAAAATCCGAATATTCAGAGCACCAGCACTACTATTCATACAATTAGTACGTAACATTCCGCCTTTGGTGTTTGTGTTTATTTTCTATTTCTTTATCTCTAACCAATTGATCCCGTTACTGGGGTTAGAATCCTTATTACGCGATTATCGCGGCGAGCTTAATCCTATACAGCAGTTTCTGTTCGGCGCACCCAACTTATGGGAAAATTTAGCATCAGGCGTCATTTGTATCGGTTTGCTGTCTTCGGCTTATATAGCTGAAGTGGTGAGAGCGGGTTTAGAGGGCATAGAAAAAGGACAATGGGAAGCGGCTGACTCTTTAGGCTTATCAACTTATAGTAAATATCGTTACGTTATTGGCCCACAAGTTTTAACGGCGACAACCCCACCACTTGCTGGTCAGGCTATTTCTTTAGTGAAAGACACCTCAATCGTTTCACTTATCTCTATTCAGGAAATGACGTTTGTCGGTACAGAAATAGCGAATTCATCGGGGTTAGTTTTTGAAATTTGGTTGATTATTGGCGCTGTCTATTTTGTTTTGTGTTTTACACTTTCCCGTTTGTTTAAGCGTATTGAAAAGCGAAGTGTTCGGCACCTGACTCGCTAAATCGCCACACTAGCGACTCATGTAAATACGACGCTCCCCTATACCACCACATTAAAAAGCCCAGTGACCTATAAGTAGGATACTGGGCTTTAAATACAAACAATTGCGTTACATTGTCACTAAAGTATCAGTGATTTTGATGCTTATTGATTATCTTGGTAGGTGTTCAAGCTCAGTCGACATATCAATTAGGCGACCTAAGATCCTTTCTCCATCAACACCAATACCGTTATGTTCGTATTCATTAGTGATCCACGCTTTAGACATTGGAATGTTCGCAAGCGTTTCACGGCTATAATCAAACTCTACATACATATCATCGGCATACACGGCACAGACAAGTGGCACTGTATTGTTCTTTAGCACTTGCGCGTCATACACTGGCGACCAATCGTCCTTAGTTGCCAGTAACTCAGCCGCAGCTTTCAGTGGTTTCAACGTTTGTAGTTGGTCAAACATCCACGGGTATACCATTTCTCCAGTGAACAAAAATGGTTGGCCTGATCGGTAGTTAAACTGGCTAAACTCTTCTCTTACTCGGTGTGCAGACCACTGAGACGCAAAACCCTGGCAATAAATGGATTCATGTAAAATTGCATAAATAGGGTTTGTTAAATACCCCTGCTCTTGCTGCATCTGGTTCAAGAAGCTGTAGCTCAATTGCTTAGTGCCATTCGCAACTTCAAATGCACTTTCTAGCGTAAAGTACATTGGCATGTTCGCGCCACCACGACCTAAGTTAATTCCGATTAATTGAAATTGCTCGACCGTAAAAACCTGACCATTAGGCAATGTCACTTCGTTATCAACTAGGTGATCCGCGATTTCTTGACACATTTCTTGTGCTTTAGGAAATTGAGCGAAGAATGCTTGGTTTTTATCAATTACACGTTGGTAGGTCGCCTGGTACACATCATCTGCGTGGCGTGTAATTGAAGGAATGCCACCAGTAACGTGACAACGTAGCAAACTATCAGGGAACAGTGATAGGTACGTCAGTGTGCAGAAGCCGCCAAAGCTTTGGCCTAGTGTCGCCCATTTATCGACACCAAACTGTTTACGAATCGCTTCTGCATCTCTAACGATGTTATCCACTCGGAAATGCGCTAAGTATTCAGCTTGCTGCTCTGGATCTAAGTGTGCCAACGTCGATTGGTTCACTACCGTACTTAGACCTGTACCGCGTTGATCAAGCAGTAAGACTCGATAGTCCTGCAATGCGCGCTTTAACCAACCTGATTCACCACTCGCACGTGGAGAAGGAAAGCCAGGACCACCTTGAAAATACACTAACSACGGTAGATCTTGTTTATCTTTCGCTAGGCTTACAACTTCTCTCGCGAAAACCTCTATTGTTGCCTGTTGTGGATTTTGGTAATCAAGTGGTAATTCAAAAGTATGCTGTCGGTACAGTATCGTTCCATCTATAAAGCTCGTTTGCACGTCATATTTCCTTTCTTTTCAAGCAGTATCAAATGCTAATCTTTTCTTAATTATCAAAATACTATCATCAATGTTGCGATTTCGCGCCTTCTATCTGACGTTATAGCTCATACAACTAGATGTTTATCTATAAAAAAAGCCCAACCCGAAGGTTGAGCTTGGCAAAAGAATCAGAGATTAAAAAATCCTTTTATCCGGCAGTGGATGGTTTGATTCTATATAAGATAGCGAACATTACAGGTACAACAATCAAAGTCAGTACCGTAGCAAAGCCAAGGCCTGCCATTATTGTAATTGCCATCGAGCCAAAAAATGCATCGAATACCAAAGGTATCATGCCTAAAATTGTCGTTAATGCCGCCATTGATACTGGTCTTACACGGCTAATTGCACTATCTACAACCGCTAAATATGGGTCTTTACCTGTCGAAAGCTCACTGTTGATTTGATCAAGCAATACGATACCATTCTTCAAGATCATGCCACTCAAGCTCAATAAGCCTAAGAATGCTGTGAAACTAAACGGCATATTAGTACCTAGTAAACCAATGGAAACGCCAATAATCGACAACGGAACAGTGAACCAAATAACTAAAGGCTTACGTACAGAGTTAAACAACAACATTGTGATGATGAACATCAGTAAGTAGCCCATAGGTAACGAACCAAATAAGGACTCTTGTGCGTCTTTAGATGTTTCGTATTCGCCACCCCAATTAATGCTGTAACCTTCCGGTAAAGCTAACGCTTCTACTTGAGGCTTTACTCGCGCAAACAAACTTGCTGGCGTTTCATTCCCCAACACATCGTGATCAGCTAGAACCGTTAATGTACGTTTTCTGTCGCGGCGCTGAATTAATGGCTCCGACCATTGAAGCTCAACACCATCAATAACCTGCTCCACTGGAATGTAAGTTTGCAGTGACGGGCTCCAGATTTTCACGTTATTCAATGACTCGAAATCGAAACGCTCTTCTTCTGGTAAGCGAGCAACGATAGGCAACATGTGTGTGCCATCACGTAGCAAACCGATGTTGTAACCACCAAATGCCATTTGTAGTGTTTGAGACAAATCAGTTTTCGATATACCTAGGCGACGCGCTTTTGATTCGTTGAACAACGGTACTAACTCTTTAGTACGCTCACGCCAATCGTGACGAACGTTACGAGAGCCCGGGTCGGCCAATAAGATATCTTCTACCTGCACAGCGATATTGCGTAATATCTGAGGATCAGCACCAATGATGCGCGCTTCTATTTTTGACGCCGGTGACGGACCGAATTCAATCAACTTAAATTGGAAAGTCGGCTGTTCAAATTTAACCGCAAGATCTCTATCTAACGCTTCCAATGTGGTAAACATGGTATCGCGGTTAGTCGTACGAACTTGAAGCTGACCATAAGCTTCGTAGCTTTTCTCTGGTTGGTACGTTAAGGCAAAACGCTGCATGCCCTGCCCAACAGTGGTCGTGACAAACTCAACGTTATCCTGTTTAAGGATATAGCTTTCGATTTCTTTAGTTTGCTTGATCGTATCTCGGATATCAGTGCCTTCCGGCATCCACATGTCCACATAGAACATTGGCGTGTTTGATGGTGGGAAGAATTGCTGCTTCACCTTACCAAATCCAACAACTGACACAGCAAGCAAAACAATCATGCTGATTACGGTTAACCAACGGAAGCGCAAAGCGAACTTTAATGAAGCGCCAAAGACAACAAACAAAATTCCTTTGTAAGGGTCTTCGTTAACATCTACTTTGTCTTCTTCTTTCAACATCATTTCTGCAAGAAACGGAGTTAAAGTAAGTGCCGTTACCCAGCTCAGGAACAATGAGAAGCAGAGAACCCAGAATAGTGAACCCATGAACTCACCGGTCGCATCTTTTGATAGACCGATAGGTGCAAACGCGGTGATTGCGATTATGGTCGCACCCAACAGTGGCCATTGCGTTTGAGTGACAATGTCTTTTGCAGCTTGAAGCTTCGTCTTACCCTTTTTAAGCCCTACGAGGATCCCTTCTACAACAACGATCGCATTATCCACCAGCATACCCAGTGCAATGATCAATGCCCCAAGTGAGATTCGGTGTAGTTCTACTTGGTTATAGTCCATCAAAATGAAGGTACCAAACACCGTCAGAAGTAAAACTAAACCAATAATCAAGCCACTACGCAGCCCCATAGCGAACAGTAGAACGATAATTACGATTGCGACCGCCTGCCCTAAGCTCACTAAGAAGTCAGCGACAGATTTATCAACTTCTTGCGCTTGGTTATAGAAGTAATTCAGTTCTACGCCTGCTGGTTTGATGTTTTCTAAACGCTCTAACTCTGCATCCAGCGCTTGGCCAATTTCGACAACGTTCACACCAGAAGAAAATGCAATACCAAGGTTAATCGCAGGCTTTCCGTTATAAGTCAGTACATTGCCCGGCTTTTCTTGGATACCACGAGATACCGTTGAAACATCCTTAAGGCGAATAAGATTACCAGTATCACGACCGTGGATGATCAGGTTTTCAAGTTCTTCGACTGTACTTAGCGTACCATTGGGTTTGATCGCTAAGTTTTGTCCGTTAAGCATCACTTCACCAGCAGATACAACACTGTTTTGCTGTGACAGAAGCGACGTGACTGTAGACATATCAAGGTTAAGTGCAGCAAGGCGCTCTAACGACATTTCAACAAACAGTTGCTCTTGTTGATCGCCAGCAATACTTACTTTACCTACCCCTTCAACCAGTTCAATTTCACGAGTTAAGTAATCTGCGTATTGCTTTAGTTCAACATAATCGTAGCCGTCACCTGTTAGCATGATCATCACACCAAACACATCACCAAAATCATCAATAATTTGAACGGAGTTAACACCAGTCGGCAGCGTCGGTTGTAAGTCGTTAATCTTACGGCGCATTTCATCCCATATTTGTGGGAGTTCATCCGGACCGTAATCCATCTTCATACTGACCATGATCTGTGACATACCGTTAGAAGACGTCGAAGTGATCTTATCGATATAAGGTAACTGACGGATTTCTTTCTCTAGTGGGTACGTCAATTCTTCTTCAACTTCCATAGAGCTTGCACCCGGGTAAGTTGAAATGATCATTGCATCTTTAATCGTGAAAGCCGGATCTTCTAAACGTGATAAGTTACCAAAAGATGAGATCCCACCTATCGCCAGAATAACTAGAAACAACCAGCTAATGACTTTATTTTTTATTGAGTATTCTGCGATATTCATTGCGCTTTTCCTGACAATTTCATTCCATCACGAAGCTTTCTTAAGTTCGAATTAACCAGCTCTTCACCTTGCTCAACGCCATGAGCGACAAGCGCTCCTTTACCACTGATCTTTTCAACTTCAACCTCACTTTTGTACGCCTGACCATCTTCTAGTTTCCAAACATAGAATTGGTTAGCTTCAGCTCCCGCTTGTAGCGTCGTCATTGGAAGTTGATAACCTTGGACATCGCTTAGACCTGCTTTTGCCATGTCTACATTTACAGTCACACTCGTACCCGGTAAAACTGCATTTTCAAGCTGAGGCATTTGCATCCAAAACTCATAAGTACGTGATTGTGGGTGTAATTCACTGGTGTGTTCTAAGTAGGTCAAAGGATATTCGCCAGTATGCCCACCAAAACTTGCACTTGGTTGGTATTTGTTTGAACTCATGTCTGGGCTAATTGCCGCCAAGATCGTGTCTGATACTTGAATACGAACGTACACTTTATCGTTCTGGTACAAACTCAGTAACGTTTCCCCTGTTGCTGCAGTTTCAAACTGTTTTTTATCCACGGTTGAAACAGTGCCTGAAAAAGGGGCAACCAGTTTGGTGTAACTCATCTTTTGCTGTGCTGATGCTAGATTTGCTTGAGCAAGCTTATAGTTAGCAGTCAGTTGATCGTATTCTGATTGAGACAGCATTTTGCTACTGAGCATTTCTGTCCCACGAGATAGCTGTTTGGTCGCCAGTTTATATTGGGACTCTGCATCAATAAGGTCTTGCTGATAAGTGTTGTTGTCTAAAGTCGCTAATAACTGACCTCTTTGAACAACATCTCCTGCTTCAACTAATACTTGATTAATTTCACCTGATAAACGGAACGCTAAAGGTGTCAGCTCTGCAGCCATCACTTGACCGTTAAAGCTACGGTACTGCTCTTTGATAGGCTCGCCGACTTGATAAGTAGCAACAGTCAGTTGAGGTTGCTCACGATGTTCTAGTTCACTATTGCAAGCTTGAAGCATGATTGCTGAAGCAACAACGAGTGATAATTTAGATAGCTTCATCAAATGCCTCCTTCGCGTAGCCAGGCTTTAACTTGCTGACCATCCATTAATACATCCACACCAGCTTCTACAATCAGATCACCCGCTGATAAACCCGCAATAACATTGCCATTTTGATTTAGCATAACTTGTACTTTAGAAATCACTTGAGACGTAGGGTTGTAGCGCCAAAGTTCTCCTTGATTATCGCCTTTGCTTACCCATGCAGAGTTAACGATATCGATGCCTGATTCGGATTTATGGCGTTGCACCTCAACTTGAGCTGTCATACCGGAAAGTAGGTTTATATCGCTAGGCTTTTCAATTGATACGACCGCTTGATAGCTATTGGTATCTTCGTCTGGCTGTGTTGAGATTTCTTTAAAACGCGTAGGAATACGAGTCGCTCTATGGCTATCCATTACCACCCACATATTCGAATTAATCAGTTCTTCAATTGAGCGGTCTTCCAGCTTAGAAAGTGGAATTGAAAAAGTCACATCCATTTGTTTGTGATTAAGGATATTTAGCACGGGCTGCTTTTCAGCAATCAACTGATACTGCTTACCAAAAACCATTGAGACAACACCATCAAACGGTGCAACTAAATTGGTGTAGCTAAGGTTGGTTTTTGCCTGATCGAGTTCAACTTCTGCTGCTGTAAATGAATTCAAAGCTTGGTCGAAGTAATCTGTACTCACCAACTTCTTTTCATAAAGCTCTGACGCTTGCTGATACTGGCTATGCGCTAAATCAAATTTAGCTTTTGCTGCGTCAACAGCAATACGAAAGTCAGTGGAATCTAAAACGGCTAATAGTTCGCCTTTTTTCACTTCCTGCCCCATACGTACAGAAAATGTTTCTATCTCGCCGCCAACTTGAAATGAAAGAGCCGCACGGTCTGTCGCGTCAATTTTCGCAATGAAGCTATCGAGCTCAATATCGGTTTGTTGTGGGATTTCAAACAGCTTTACAGGCTTAATTATATGCTCGGTTTCTTCTGACTGAACGTTGTTACAGCCCGCTATAGATGAAACTAAAAGCAACGCTGAAAAAGCACCGACTATAGTTCGTATAGGGTTTGATCGAATAGACAATATGGATTGCATTATGCTTCTCCAGTTAATTATTATGATTTATTACACAGGTGTGCAGTATATTTAAAATTATAGAATTAACAAGCTTTACTTTCCAGGTGTGCAGTATTTTTTATTTCAGTGAAAACAGTGTAGAATGTGGTAATCAACCGACCATATGAAATTAATATGACAGAAAAGAAGCAAGGTAGACGCAGCGCAAAAGACGCTGAAGAAACACGTTTTCAAATAATGACCGTAGCCGCAGAGATGTTTTGTGACTCAGGGTATGAGCGTGTATCGCTACGTAATATCAGCGAAAAAGCAGGTGTGTCTCACAGCCTTATTCGCCATCACTTTGGTAGTAAAGAAAAGATTTGGCACGCGATCAGCGATAACTTACATAGGTATTTCCAAGCCTATATCAGCCGAATTATGCAAGAATTGCCGAAAGACGCAGCGCCGAATGTAGCGATTTACCTTTTTGCTATGCGTTTGTTTACCAATATGGTGTTGTCTCGTAAACCGATGCAATTACTGTCAGATTCAATTCGTCAAAAAGATAACCTTGTGGACTACTTTATCGACAACGTCGGTGATATAGAGCACGAGCTGTTAGGTTTAGCTCAACAATATAATGAAGCTAACCCTGATCGTGCCGTCAATATCTACGAGATTAAGTGGCAAATGATCATGTTCGCAAATGGCGCTGTTTGTTTAACGCCATTTATGGAGAGTACCTGGAGCCAAGGTGAGACTGCAATTTTGCCTGAAGAAGCGCTAATGAGGCATTGGCAGATGTTTAATCAGCAAATGGTGACTCAGTTCAAGATCGGCAGTGATTGGGAACTCAAACCGAGTAAGCTAGAAGATCTCATCTATGATGTACCTTGCGAGTGGAAGTGCAAGCAGGACGAAATCGCTCAGGTGTCTTAAATCCTTAGTAATCGTCTCTTAAGTTAAAGTTTGATCTACATTGATACCTACCCACTCGCCGATATAGAACAAATAAAAAAGCGCCATTACTACGAAGTAATGGCGCTTTTAATTTTTGATAACGTGTTGGTGTGATGCCCTTATCGGCGAGCTTTACCACGACCCTCGTGAATCTTTAACTTGGCTTTCATCTTACGCTTTTCAGACGAACGGCTTTTACCACGACCACCACGTTCAGAGCTAACATCTTGCTCTGGGCTAGGTTCAAAGCCCTCTAACCACTCTTGTGGTAAACGAGTATCTAACAGTCTTTCAATAGCGCCTAATAGATAAGCTTCATCATGACTCATTAAAGAAATAGCTAAGCCACTATTACCAGCACGGCCGGTACGACCAATACGGTGAACGTAATCTTCAGCTTTGTATGGCATGTCGTAGTTAACAACTTGCTCAAGCTGTTGAATGTCGATACCACGAGCCGCTACATCTGTTGCTATCAATGCACGCACTTTACCCGATTTAAAATCGTCCAATGCTTTTTGGCGCGCTCCTTGGCTCTTATCACCATTAATAGAAGCCGCTTTAATGCCGTCAAGTTTCAGCTCTTTAACAAGGGCATCTGTACCCTGCTTAGTTTTTGTAAAAACCAACACTTGCTGCCAATTTTTAGACCCAATTAGATAAGCCAACAACTCACTTTTACGCTTTTTATCAACCGGGTACACCATTTGTTTAACCGTCTCGGCGGTACTATTTTTTGGCGTAACTTGTATTTCGTTTGGCGATACCATCATACGATGAGCGATAGATTTGATCTTGCTATCAAATGTCGCTGAGAAGAATAGAGTCTGACGCGTTTCATTCATACGTTTCAAAATACGTTTGATATCTGGCATAAAGCCCATATCTAGCATACGGTCAGCTTCATCAAGAACGAGTACTTCTGTTTGGCTTAACATGATGTTCTTGGTAAACATATGATCAATTAAACGACCCGGCGTCGCGACCAAAATATCCGCACCCGCTTTTAAATTATCAGTCTGGACTTTCATGCTCGTACCGCCGTAAGCCACAACGATTTTAAGATCTGTACCTTTTGCATAGCTGATCAAGTTATCAAATACTTGCTGAGCGAGTTCTCGCGTTGGAACTAATACAAGCGCACGTACCAATTTGGGATTTGGAATGACACGGTCTTGAGTTTCGATTAAGCGTTGGATAATTGGTAAACCAAAAGCTGCAGTTTTACCAGTTCCAGTTTGAGCCCCCGCCAGTACATCTTTACCTTCCAAAACCAAAGGAATTGCCTGCTCTTGCACACTGGTAGGTTGCGTGAAGTGAAGTTCAGACAATGTTTCTAGCAACTGACTAGACAGACCAAGTTGATCGAAAGGTTTTACAATTTCAGACATAGTGATTAAAGCTCAAAATAAAATAGGCGCGGATTGTAACAAAACTGGCAATTTCAGGCACTAGTTTGTCGATTGAATTCGTGGGCTTTTTCTAAAATATCAGGATATATTAACTCAAAGTTACGCTGTAATGTCTCATACTCATTCTCGATTGTAGCGTAACAGTGGCGAAGCGGTTCTAGTTTTGGCCTTCGAGTTGCCATTCGATCCAAAACCAACTCTATTGATTCCAACTCTCGGTAGGACTTTAACCACTCGCCTTGCCACATTTTTTCATGGACAAACTTAAAGCGCTCAGGCCAATGTATTTCGATTTCAGAATCTATTTTTTCATGTGCATTCGAGCAAAAATCACCGAGCGATAGCGAATGGTAGTTATGCCAATTTTTTGCGAGAAAGTGGTCCCAAAACACSTCTAACGCGATGGGAGCAAAGCGCCGGGTTTCTTTTGAAAATAGTGCTTTGCAGCTTCGAGCTACATCGTGGGAGTCAGTATAACTATCAACAAAACGATGCAATCGAATACCGTTGCTTAAAGAAGGCGAAAACTGTTTCGCTGGGTCACCTTTTACAAAGTCACCAAGCAGGTTTCCTGCTAAGCTGCTTCGACAAAATTCAGCGATGTGTAGGTGAGCAAGGTAGTTCATTAAACCTCATCAAAGTAATGGAAGTAGAGCAATAATAGCTCACTTTAATGAGGTTTGGGGGTATTGAAGTTTCTTAGAGAGAGAACGCTATTCAGCGTTTAAGAATTCTTCGTCTGCTGAAGTTGAAAATTCGTATTCAGCCAAATTAAAACCTATCTCCATTGCATCTAGAAGTTCTAGGTTTTCTTCATTTGCATATTGGTCACTCATATAGACCTCTTCATTCCTTTACTTAAAACAAACTTTCTACACAACTACTGCTGATGATCAGATCGTAGCAAAAGGTAGAAGCTGACAAATCAGCGAAAGTACAAAATAGCACTTATACGTCCTATTGTACTGTCACATTTGTAACTCTTATATATGACAGTTTTATGTCATAAGAAAGCGATTGAACAACTAACTATGACGTAAATCATGGTTAAACGTTTGCCTTGGTTAAAAATCACACGCAACCACCCTGCTGTAAAAAAATCAATACACACCCCGTTTAAAAAAGTGAACATTTGATTGATTTATTCCTTATAATTCCACAAAATAGCCTAAAACCAGTTAGTGACTCTCCATAATGATAATTCAGTATGGATAAATCACTAGTAAAGACCACTAACGTAAAGAATTATATACAATGACAAAATCAAAGGTTTTCGGTAGTACTTTGATCATTGCTGGCACCACTATTGGTGCTGGTATGCTCGCTCTTCCACTTGCTTCTGCGGGTATTGGCTTCACAACATCACTGATTATCATGGGTGCGCTGTGGGTTCTTATGGCTTTCACCGCGCTATTAATGGTCGAATTGCATCAATACGCTGATAGTAGTGCGACATTACACACCCTTGCGGAAAAGATACTTGGTACAAAGGGAAAGTGGGTTGCGAGTTTTTCCGTTATGTTTCTTTTTTATGCACTTTGTTCTGCCTACATTGCGGGCGGGGGTGCACAGTTCAATCAACGTATTAGCGATATCGCAGGCATCGAACTCAATGCGACGTTAACTACTGTGCTCTTTACTTTACTTGTGGCAGTGGTTGTGACTATTGGTACGCACAGCGTTGATAAGGTAAATCGCGTTCTATTTACCTGCAAACTTATTGCCATGGTTCTAGTTCTAAGCTTTTTAGCTCCAAATATCACTTCTCAGTACTTGTTGAGCATGCCTTTACAACAAGGGCTTATCGTTGCTGCTATTCCCGTTGTATTCACCTCTTTTGGCTTCCACGGTAGTATCCCATCTATTGTTAACTACCTGAATGGTGACGTACGTTCATTAAGAAAGGTGATGATTGTTGGTTCGGCACTCCCGCTTGTTATTTACATCTTCTGGCAATCAGTCACATTAGGCGTAGTAAGTCAGGAGCAACTATTAATGGATTCTAGCCTAGGCGCGTTGCTCGTTTCTCTGTCTCAAACCGTGCAGCAATCGAACTTAAGCCATATTGTTGGTGTATTCGCTGACCTTGCACTTTTGACTTCATTCATTGGTGTAAGCCTTGGTTTATTCGAATTTATGGGTGACTCGTTAAGTACTAAACTAGGCCAAGGTAAACGACTAAAGACGGCTTTRATCACCTTTATCCACCACTAGGCTTCGCTCTATTTTACCCGCAAGGCTTTATTATGG
The DNA here is from genome assembly GCF_050337375.1 of Vibrio makurazakiensis. Classification (NCBI taxonomy): domain Bacteria; kingdom Pseudomonadati; phylum Pseudomonadota; class Gammaproteobacteria; order Vibrionales; family Vibrionaceae; genus Vibrio; species Vibrio makurazakiensis. The sequence goes on from NZ_JAKJSW010000079.1 coordinate 13,153, forward strand.
CTCTAGGTTATGCGGCAATAGCACTTGCAGTGTTAGCTGTTCTATTGCCGGCAATTATGACTTTCCGCGTTCGTTCGAATAACCAACTTGTTACGGCGCAAACGGGAACCGTATATCAAGTAAAAGGTGGGCAGGCTTCATTGTTAATTACAGGAGCCATCGGCATCATGATCATCGGATGCCAGATAATGATCTCTATGGGTATTATTCCAGCTCTAGGCTAATAATCTCATTCACTAGCATTACCACTGGCAGCGACTACCTCAGCAGTTGCTGCCAGTCATTTCATTTTCTCTCTAGCAGCTAACACCTCGTTAAATCGATCAATCTCACGTTCCAATATAATAACGTTTCATTCATTTCATAAATATTAGCCATCTGTCGCATTTTTATCACWAGTTTTTTTATAAAGTTTGCCAGATAACATGACAGAGGGACGAAAATGAAAGAAGTACAGTTTCGAACGATAGATCGCTTGTTTATCAAGATGTCTATTAACGACAAGATGTGGGTAATATTTTTACTATTCCTAACAGCCATCTCAGTCACGGCTGGTTCGCGCTATTTCAATACTTTGGAGCAGATAGACTTACAGGCGAAACAGCAAGCCGAGTACAAACTGTCAGGCATTTTAAGTGTTAGTAGTTTAATACCATCAGAGCACCCTTCACTGACTAAAGCTTCATCTCCCTCTCCGACTCACCTAGTGAACAACTTTGCGACTGCAACCAGTAAAGGCAATGATGGGAATTACTATTCTTTATCTTTGAAATCACCGGATAGCATTGAGAAAAAACAGTCTGCACTCTACACTTTGCTGCTTACGTACCTTTGGGCTGTTCCATTTGGCATTTTTGTTTACTGGGTCGCTACATTCTTAGGTGGTGCCCTTTGGGTTCTATTCACCACAACAGAGAAAATTGGTGAAGGCGATTTAACGTCTCGGCTTGGTTTTCATCCGGGTAGAGATGAGTTCGGTACTATCGGGTGCGCACTTGATAAATCAATGGACACTCTAAGTGAACTGATTAATGACGTGAATGCTAACGCATCGATGTTAAGTGAAACATCTTCTTCTTTTGAGCAAGAAATGGCATTGAGCGAACAACAGATTTCTAGCCAATATGCTTCTCTGGATTCTGTCGCGACGGCTATGGATCAAATGACGGCTTCAGCGCTTGAAGTATCTGGGATTTCACAACGATCAACGCAACAAACTGAACAAGACACACAGCACGTAGACGCCAGCCATGCAAAAGTTCAGCAAGCTATTTCTGAGATTACGACACTATCTTCCTATATAGAGAAAACATCTACGTCGGTGACGAGCCTTAACGAGAACACTCACCAGATTAATGACATGGTGACAACGATAAACGCAATATCAGAACAAACGAATTTGTTAGCACTGAATGCTGCAATTGAAGCTGCTCGTGCCGGCGAACAAGGTCGTGGTTTTGCGGTCGTAGCTGATGAAGTAAGAACATTGGCAAGTCGAACTCAATCTGCAACGGTTGAAATTCAATCTATGATTGAAAAACTCCAAGCAGAAAGTAAGACGATAGCAAACATAACAAACGATACTGTTCATCAAGCGCAAACCAGTAGTCAGCTAATTACTGAGATTGGGCATGATGTAACGTCAATTGCTAACTCAGCGCGCTCACTAATGGACATGAGTATTCAAATAGCGACTTCTGCCGACGAACAAAGCAGTGTTGCCAACAATATTGCGGCCGAGTTAAACGATATTCGAACTCAATCAAATACGATTCGTGATGTTGCTAGAGACTCTTCAGTTGGTGTTTCTAACCTGACTAAAGCTTCTCAGTCGCTAGCCGTTACCCTAGAGCGCTATCGAACTGCATAATTCAGTTACCAACCCTAAAATAAAAACAGGACTCTATTGAGTCCTGTTTTTTTGTTTTTCTAATTAGCGAGAGCTTGTACTGTCTTCCTACTCTTTTCTCTAAAGAACAAAGTATATAGAACAGGTACTACGCCAAGTGTAAGCAAGGTTCCGACAGCCATACCAAAAATCATCACTATCGACATCGAGTACCAAAACTCACCGCCCGATACTGCCAACGGAACTAAACCTAAGATAGTCGTAAGTGTTGTCATAACAATTGGGCGGAAACGTGTTACGCAGGCTTCAACAACCGACTCATTGATCGTCATACCGCTATCGCGGTTCTGTTCAATGCAGTCTATTAACACAATGCCATTATTGATTATGATTCCCGCCAGACTGAAAATACCTAACATTGCTGGGAACGTAAAATACGCATCCATAATAAGCAAACCACTTACCGCACCAATCAAAGATAGCGGTATCGTAAGCAAAATAATTGCCGGACGACGGATCGAATTAAACTGCAGCAATAGCAGTAAGATCATGACGCCAAAGCACTGCGGTAAATAACCAAACAAAGCACCGTTGGCTTTACTTGCACCTTTCAGCTCGCCACCTAGATCAATACGGTAGCCAGGTGGAACGTCAAGCTGTTCTAGTGTTGGCTGAATCAGCTTGTTTAACTCACTTGCTTGTAGCGTCTCGTGTTTCACRCTAATGGTTACTGTTCGTTCTAGATTAAAGCGTCGAATCACCGAAGGTTCACTCACCGCTTCCACCGTTGCAAACTGAATAAGAGGAAGTGACTCACCACTACCTGATGCAACTATTTGTGTGGTAAAGAGTTTATCAAGTACCTTCTCATCATCAGAAGCTCCTACCATGACAGGAATTACGTCTTCATCGTCACGAAAACTCGTAACTTCATGACCACGTAAATAGCTATCCAAACTGGTAGCGATATCGCGACTTGTTACACCAGCGCGTAACGCCTGAGCTTGGTCGATATTTAAGATTAACTTCGGAACGTTATTTTCCCAGTCACTCGCAACCCCAACAGCACCCGGAACTTTGCGTAAAGCGATCTCAATCTCACGGGCTATTCCACGAATGGTATCAATATCTTTACCTACAACCTGATATTCAACTAAACCAAGTTCCGTTCCACCGAGCCACATACGCTTCGCCTGGCCACTTGCCTGAGGCATATTGGTCGCCATGAACTGATTCGTTTTTCGCACCATATCGGCAGCGGCTTCGAAGTCAGTCGTATTAACCACCATAAAAGCACGATTTGGTGCGCGATCTACAGGAGATAACGCAAGGAAAAACCTAGGGCCACCATCACCTACGTAACGAACCGTACTCGTAACTTCTGGGTTTGCTTCTTTATCTAGCAACCAATCGTTCAGGCGCTCAGTTACTTTATCAGTTTCTTCAATTCTGCTACCTGCGGGCAGGTCAACAAATACTAGATACTGGTTTCGTTCAGAACCCGGCATAAATTGCACAGTAATGAATTTGAAACCGTAAAGGGAAATCGCGAATATCACTAATACTGTGGTTAGAGTCAGTAGACGTACGCGTAATATCGCCTTAATAATTTTACGATAAACATGATGAAACTTAGACTCAGGCTTGGCTTTATGCGCTTCTTTACTTGGTTTGATAAACCACACACACATAACTGGCGTAGCAAACAAACATAAGAACCATGACGACAATAAAGCAATGGTGATCACTTGCGACAGTGAGCGTAAATACTCCCCTGTTACATCTTGTGCAAGCAACAATGGCATAAAGGCTAAGATCGTAGTCAGCGATGAAGTTAACAACGGAACTGCCATCGATTTAGATGCACCAACCGCAGCTTCAACTCTGTCTACACCCTGAGATATTTTGCTCTTAATGTATTCCGCAATAACGATGCCGTTATCAACAAGTAAGCCTAGAGATATGATAATTGCAGCAATTGACATCCTTTGAAGCTCAACGCCCCATAACGACATCCCAATCACTGTCAGCAAGATAGTTAACGGAACGATACTTCCTACAATCAGCCCCATACGAACGCCAAGGAAAACCATCACAACGGCAAGAACAACCCCAACCGTTTGCATTAGGTTTGACGTTGCAGAACTGACTGAAGCTTCGACTTTTTCTGGCTGGAAAGTCGCTAACTCTAGAGTCATTCCGACAGGTAATTGCTGCTGGCTTAGTTCAATAAAATCTTGAACCTTTGTACCGAACACATCACTTTGACTCCCCGACGCCATTGACGCTGCAATAACAATCGCTTTCTTACCGTTGAAGTAAACTGGCGTGTTAAATGGGTCTTCATAACCACGTTCAACTTCCGCGAGATCGCGCAGATAAACCGTATTACCTGAATCTCGTTCTTGTAAATCAAGGTTCAAGATTTCATCGACGCTATTGAAGTTACCTGTTGGCTCAATTTCAATTTGCAAAGAGTTGCTTTGAATATTGCCACCCGGTAAAACCACATTGCGGGCTTGTAACGCACTTACGATCTGACGGAATTGAAACTTCTCGTTTTCGAACGCACCGTTCTTCGCTTTTATCCAGATCCGCTCTTCATTTACACCGTAAAGCTCAACTTGAGACACGGTATTAATGCTACTTAATCGATCCTGAAGGTTTTCAGCCGTTTTACGCAGTTCTCTATCTGAATACCCCTCTCCAGATAACGCAATTGTAGCTGAATATACACGGCCAAACTCATCATTGACCATTGGCCCGATAGTACCCTCAGGCAACTCGCCACGCATACTGTCCATTCGATTACGTAACGTGTCCCAAATGGGCTGTAAATTGAAGTATTTGTCGTGAACTGTAACGGTTATTTGAGCGACACCCGTTCTTGACCACGATTTAATTTCGGTAACTTCAGGGATTTGCTTAATTTCACGTTCAAGCGGCTTAGTTATGAAGTTTTCAATTCTATCCGGTGACATGCCAGGAAATTGTGCCACGACAACGGCACTTCGGATCAATATTTCAGGATCTTCTTTGCTCGGTGCATTATTGAAAGTGCYGACACCTAAAGCGAACAGCATGATCAGGAATACTTGCGTAAAGCGTTCGTATTTTAGTGCCAGTTCAGTAATTTTATACATAATGAAAGTACCTTAYAGCCCTTCCCACAATGTCACTTGTTGTCCTTCATACAAGAACGGTACACCTGCAGTTACAATTAACTCACCTTCTTTCAGGTTATTCAGAACCACCACTTCATTATTAATATTCTGCTTAGTTTCTACGTAGCGCTTTTCTAGCGTCAGTGTTTCAGGAGAAACAACGTAAATAGCTGCATTATTAGTGCTTTCGCTGTAAGTGCGGTCACCAAAATCAAACGCAGTTAACGGCAGCAGAACTACATCTTGGCTTGCGCTACCGATACTAAATTGGATGTTCGCAGACATACCATTACGAAGTGCCGCGATTGGCTCCTCAAGCAACAGAGTCACGGCGTATGCATTACCCTTTTGCACTACTGCGCCAATTTCAGAAATCTGTCCAATGAAAACCGTGTCGTTTAATGCTGGAATAATCACTTGTACAGACT
>NZ_JAKJSW010000080.1:0-18542 GCF_050337375.1 Vibrio makurazakiensis
TCTATGGACTGACGACTAAGGTAACTTGCTTTAAACCACCCTTTGCTGCCATTCACAATGACCTTACGTTGATAACTCGTGTCAGTCACAACCTCAACGCCATCGATCGCTCGTCGACGATAAAAATTCAGCAAATGCTCCCAATCTAGAGGGCCATTAAACGTCAGTACAATATGGTTTCCAGATCTGGTTTCTTTTTTGGCATTACGCACTTGAGTAGGTGTCAGCTTCAACACTTTTTTAAACGCATCATTGAAGCGGCGAATACTGTTAAAACCGCAAGCAAACCCAATATCACCAATACTCATAGAACTGTTGTGCAGTAATTGCTTGGCAAACATTAATTGATGGTATTGAGCATATTTTTTGGGTGACACACCTACATACTTATCAAAAAGAATACGTAGATAACGGTCAGAAACACCTAACCTTTCAGCTAAGTTCGACAATGAACCTTGCTGTAATGCCCCCTGTTCAACCAAGGTCACACCCCGAATAAATGTTGTTTCTACACCTTTCCAAGCCCATGACGTTGGCGCACTATCTGGTCGACAGCGTAAGCATGGTCGGTATCCGGCTTGTAATGCTAAAGCTTGATTAGAGAAGTACTCAACATTCTTTTCCTTCGGCGGTGACGCTGGGCAAATTGGCCGACAAAATATTCCTGTCGTTTTAACTGCAGTATAAAAACGCCCATCAAAACGAGCGTCGCGCGCTAAACGAGCCTTTTGGCATTCCTCATCCGTTAGTTGTTGCTGCGTAGATTCCATTTACTGAACTCATTGACCTTTGATAATGAAAAAGTGTACTCGCTTATAGTAAATAGGTTAGCCATTTTCGGAACTCAATATGAGTAACAATGATAAAAAATTAGCACATTCAGAAAATTCACCTAAAGTTACTAGATACAAATTATTAAAAACAACGTCAATCTGGTTAGTATCGAGTCATGGATAGAACTTGAGCTAACCTATAAAAAGGAAAATGGCTATGGATCTGCACACCTGTCGTATTGTTTTGAAAAACCAACAAGTACTTACCTGCCAATCAGTTGAACAATCCCTCGGCCTCATTGAATCACAAAATGAGGCAGGGATATCTATGGTTCACATTGATGCGATTGGAGGGGGAGAGATTCACTCATACCAATGTAGTAGTTTAGAAGAGTCGATAGAGAACTTGATGAACCTGTAACCCAATGATTCAAACCTAATACAGCCAAGTTGTACGCTCTTGAAGTAGGCATTCAGTAAAAAGGCAGCTTAATAAAAGCTGCCTTTTTGTTTCTATATCTAGTGCACTGTAATCACTAACCCACCAATAACGCATCTATGTTAGATACCGACATTAGTCGCTAGTGTTACAGGAGGTACTAATCTTGTGAAGCTTCAGCAGCCTGTTGAAGTGTATAGGCGTTAGAAGGGTCAATATCCTTAACAAGCTCTTCAACTTGCATAATCGCTTCAACTGAAGTGCTGCTCTTACGGTAACTCAGATAAATAGGACGATACCAATCTTCAATTCCCTTAACTTTATGCAATTGTCCTGAACCTAAAAAAGGCTCAACAAGAGAAATAGGAAGATACGCACTTCCTCCCTTCTCTAGTATAAAATCTAATGCGATACGTGCCGTAGAAGTACGTAAATAAGGCGCAGGTACTTTAGGGTGACGTTCAGCATGCTCTGAACCAAAACGCGTTCCCCAATCGACATAGACATATTTATTTTCAAAAACACTCTCGAGGTCATCGGGTTTAGTCGAAACCAGTACCAGAACCAAGTCTGCCACTTTCTTGCAGTTCAGCTCTTCCGCTTTGATTTGGTCAAAAGCAAAAGCCATATCTAATGTGCGTTCTAGCAAGCTACGGTTTAAATGTTCACGACCCATGACTTCAGCCATAAATCCGTATCCATCAAATGAATCTGTCACCACGCTCAAACAGTTTTGTAGATACGCATCCCATATGTTCGGAGTTCCACCCAGTGTTAACTGTAGTGCTTTGCCGCTATCTAATGAAAGCTCAAACTTCGCCTGTTGAAGTGTTGTCACCATCACTTCTGCGTATCCGATTAAGCGTTCTCCAGATGATGTCAGCTTTATATTATTACGATCTCGAATAAAAAGCTGAGTATCGAAGTAGCTTTCTAATTGCTTGATACGAGCACTTACGGCAGCTTGAGTCAGGTACAGATTTTCGGCAGCACGCCCAAAATGGCGAACTCGGGCAACTTCAAGGAAAGTTCTGAATACTTTTACGTCCATCAAAAACATCTCTGTAATAAATCCGAAAAGTAACGGATCTAGGATTGGTTTATCGTCAGGACAAAAACGTTTTGTTTTTCATTTTTGCCTTTTAACAATATTTTCGCGTAAACAAATTCACTTTCGCGTAAGTAAGCTGACTCACGCAAAAACAACGCTGTTATTAATCTAACCACATACTGAGGTTAACATGTCTGAAACTGAATTCCGTCATGGCAAAAAGCGCTTTTATGACGCTAAAAAGTTCCCAAGAGGATTCGCTAAGTCTGGTGATTTTACTCTTGTCGATGAAGAAATCCTAACCTTGTTTGGCGACACTATGCTTGGTCTCGAAACGGGTGAGCTTTTACCTGAAAATTCAGAAGAAAAGCACTTTCTAAAAGTCCTTTCGTACCCACATAAAGCCAAAACAAAATTAGAACGTGTTTGGCTTAAGTACATTCAGTTAGCACGAGGTAGAAAACGCTTCCACACGTTAAATGGCGGGAAACGTGGTGAGATGGCTAAAGAAGAGTATGAGCCAGAGCTTGTGTTAGAAGACTAACCCTAAGCTCAGCAATAAGCCCAATAACTCCAACTCTTTATAGTTAAAGGGGTGTTGGGCTCATTTATTTGTACGGTAACATTCACCATCAAAGCACATTGAAATTACTTAGCAGCCAAATTTTCGATTTGATGTAAAAACTCATCTCGCAACGACTGTTCTGAGTAATCAATATGATAGCCATGGCAATCTTTCAGTGTCAGTTGTACCCCAACACCTCTTAAATAGATATTTCCATTATGCCTTTCCCGGCAAGCTTCAATGCCTTCAAGCTCCTTCCCATAGCGAGTTGGCTTACCCGACGTCATTACTTGCGTATACGCCTCGACAATGTCACTAGGGTTTATTTGGTAGCTCATGCCATTCTCACATTACGTCATGTCTAATATTTTTATTATAGTTTCGAATCAAAACATCACCCAACTGAACAAGATAAAAACAGCGTACCGATGATTTAGGCTATCGATTGCTTTTCAGGGGACTTAACTATCATAGGGTTACGGATTTTGATGCGTTATTGTTCAAATAAAATGTTAATAATTGACCTAAAACAATAGCAGATCGCAAAAACTTATTTTATAATGCGAATTAATGTTTCAGCACACTATAAATTATTTTTCTTAGGGGCTACAAAAATGAGACTTATTCCTTTAAACAACGCGGCACAAGTAGGCAAATGGGCAGCTCGTCATATCGTAGACAGCATCAAAGCATTCAACCCAACTGCTGATCGTCCATTCGTTCTAGGTCTACCGACTGGTGGTACTCCTCTAACGACTTACAAAGAGCTTATCGCACTACACAAAGCTGGCGAAGTAAGCTTCAAGCACGTTGTTACTTTCAACATGGATGAGTACGTTGGTATCGACCCGAACCACCCTGAGTCTTACCGTACATTCATGTACACAAACCTGTTCAACCACGTTGATATCCAAGAAGAAAACATCAACCTGCTAGACGGTCAAGCTGAAGACATCGATGCTCACTGTGCAGCATACGAAGAGAAAATCCGTTCTTACGGCAAAATCAACCTATTCATGGGCGGTATCGGCATCGACGGTCACATCGCATTTAATGAACCAGGTTCTTCTCTAGCTTCTCGTACTCGTATCAAAACACTAACTGAAGAAACTCGTATTGCGAACTCTCGTTTCTTCGACGGTGACATGAACCAAGTACCTAAGTACGCATTAACAATCGGTGTTGCTACTCTTCTAGATTCTGAAGAAGTAATGATCCTAACTATGGGTCACAACAAAGCTCAAGCACTTCAAGTTGCTATCGAAGGTTCTGTAAACCACATGTGGACTGTTACAGCACTTCAAATGCACCGCAAAGCTATCATCGTTGCTGATGAGCCAGCTCAACAAGAACTTAAAGTTAAAACTCTTAAGTACTTCACTGAGCTAGAAGCTGAAAACATTCAAGACCTATAATAGGTTTAGCGTGTAAAGCGTGTTTGTAAAAACGAAAATAAAAAAGCCACTCCAGTGGCTTTTTTTGTATCTGAAATTTTGTATCAAATATATAGAAAGATAAGTCGCTAACAGCAATACGTGACTTCGTACTTTACGAGTCCTGATGTTTTCTTAGAGGGGAATATACACAGCTAAAAGGCGTTAAAAGATAAGCGTTAAGAAGTAAGCGCGTTATCTCTACAAAGAGTATTTACGATATCGGTAATGGCTAACACGATCGTCGATTGGACTTTCTGATTGTGTCGAGCAAGAAACATATCAAGCATTGGCCCAGACATTGTTTTCACTACTTCTTCGTCATACTCAATTGGCATAATTCGCTTAATCGCGTTGACTTTATTAAGCTCAAACAGCACATCGACATCGGTAAAATTGGTGTCTTCGCCTTGAATTTTTGCCCATTCCTTTAAGGTGACAAAAATCTCTAGGTCATCGTATAAGTCTTTACTTATTACGCCTAAACCCAACAATAGTTTAGCTCGAACCATAATCTCACCCAGCGGACCACCACTGTTTAAGAGAGGCTCCACGACAAACTTTACTGCAGTATCATCTTTCTGGAATATGTTCTTTAGTAGCACATCGACCGTATCATCTACCGCATCGTAAGCTGCCATAAGACACGCGCCAGCACTCTCTGCCTCAGACAAGGCTTCAAGTAATTCAGATTCATGGCTAGGATGTATTGGCATATAGGCTCTACAAAAAGAAAGTGCCACTGGAGTGGCACTTTTATGATTGATCATTTTAATGCTAAATAAGTTTCTTCCGCTAGTTTAACAACTTCTGAGTCACTATTCAGCTCAGAATAATGTGCTAATGTCTCAGCAAAGCCTTTTTCTTCAAACATTGCTTGAAGTTCGACCGCTTGTGGGTCGTCTTCATTCTTGTAGTGAAAAGCTGCTGCAATTCCTTTCACTAAATGCGTATTTGGTAAGCCATATTCAAGAGTCCCATTAAGAGGCTTAATTAAGCGATCTTGCGGGCTTAGTTTACGAATAGGCTGTCGGCCTACACGGTCAACTTCATCACGTAAAAACGGGTTAGCAAAGCGACCTAATATCTTTTGAATATAAGCAGCATGAGCTTTTGGATCGAAGCCGTAACGTTTAATAAGAACCGCACCACTCTCTTCCATCGTTGCTTTAACTTCAGAGCGAATCGCGCCATCTTCGATTGAGTCTTTAATCGTCTCATGACCCGCTAATACACCTAAATATGCCGTCACAAGGTGGCCGGTATTTAACGTAAACAGCTTGCGTTCAACAAACGCCATTAGGTTATCTGTGCATTCCATACCAGGAATATTTGGGATCTCACCTTTAAATTGTGTTTGGTCTACGATCCACTCACAAAACGTTTCAACCGTGACTGCTAGAGGGTCAGTTTCACCCGCTTCAGCTGGCGGTACAATACGGTCAACTGCCGAATCAACAAAGCCAACAAATTCTTCGGTGAACGCTTTCATTTCATCAGAAAGGTGTTCAAGAACTGCAACTTTTAGCTGGCTTGTACCACGAACCATATTTTCTGCAGCAATAATATTCATCGGTGCTGTGTTATGGTTTTCAGCACGTTTTTCAATACCTTGAGCAATCGACTTAGAGATAATTTGCAACACTGTTGGGCCAACCGCTGTCGTGATCAAATCAGACTCTGCAATACAATCAACCACAGCACTTGTTGCTGAATTCACCGCTGTAACATTCTTAACTGTTTCGACTACACACTCTTCACCCACTATTTTTACTGGGTACTCTTGACGCTCAATAAGTGCATTAACAACCGTTTCATTTACGTCAGCAAAAGTTACCTTCATACCTGCGTCTGCGAGTAGTTTACCAATGAAACCACGACCGATATTCCCTGCACCAAAATGTAACGCTTTCATAATTTGTGACCTTATAAATATTTGAATCTTGATAGCTAACTACTCATAACAAGCTGTCTATAATGTGAAATCAGCATTAAGTAGTAAGCTATTCAGACTGTTTACGTTTCGCCTTGTTGAAGCCTCTTTAACGACAGCAATCTAAAAACCGGCGAATGTGAGGTCAGTGGGGGGACACTGACCTCTTCGTTAGTAGGAGCTTTAAGCAATATTGCTTAGTTGGTCACCATTAAGAATACGAAGTACATCTTGAGGGTTTAATGTAGTTTTCAGGCATTCAATCGACTCATCATCATCTAGTGAATTCGTCACTGCCATTAGAACCATGTTGTGTTCATCACCTTGTGCTGCGATACCGATAACAAGCTTAGCGATATCATCCGCTTCTTCACCCCACTGAATACCTTCTGGGTATTGGCAGAATACGATGCCAGTCTTCTGTACGTACTGTTTTGCTTCGATTGTGCCGTGTGGAACTGCGATTGATTCACCTAGGTAAGTTGTTACTAACTCTTCACGAGCAAACATACCGTCAACATATTGAGGAGCAACATTACCCAGCTTAACGAGTTGCTCACCTGCAAACTTAATAGCTGATTGTTTATCAGTCGTTTTCAAGCCTAGGAATATCGCGTCGCTCGTTAGAGACAGTTTGTTATCTTGCTCTACCTTTACTGGTGATACTGCAACTACTGACGCTGGAGTACCATTTTGTGCTTCTAGTAACTCAGCCACTAAGTTGTCGTATAGGTCACCGTCTAAGAAGTTATTCAAAGAGATGTGCATTGCATTCGTTGCATGTTTACGTGCACGGTCTGTTAGGTCTTTGTGCGTAACAACAATTTGTGAATCGGCTGGTAGGTTGTTGATAGCAAGGTTGGTAACACTGATATCTAGACCTGCTGCCTCTACTTTTTTACGTAGAAGACCAGCACCCATCGCACTCGAACCCATACCTGCATCACATGCCACGTAGATAGCATTCACAGCTGACATTTCAACAGTTGAACTAGACGCTTGGCCTTTAGCTGACGCTTTCATGCCTTTCATTGCTGAAGATGCTTTTTCTAAAGAAGCTTCATCTTCGTCAGTGTTGCCCTGTGTCTTCATTAGAAGAGAGGCAACTAGGAAAGAAGTACCCGTTGCTGCGATAACTGAAAGGATAACGCCAATGAATGAAGCCTTAGGAGTCAATAGCAAGATTGCAATGATTGAACCTGGAGACGCAGGAGACAGTAGACCTGAAGCAAATACAACGTTCGTGAATACACCAGCCATACCACCAGCGATAACAGCTAGAATTAAGCGTGGGTTCATTAACACGTATGGGAAGTAAATTTCGTGGATACCACCGAAGAAGTGGATGATAGATGCACCAGCCGCCGACTGCTTCGCGTTACCTTTACCAAACACCATGTAAGCTAGAAGAAGACCAAGGCCTGGACCTGGGTTTGCTTCAATTAGGAAGAAGATTGATTGACCAAGTTCTTCAGACTGTTGGATACCCAGTGGAGAGAAGATACCGTGGTTAATTGCGTTGTTTAGGAAAAGAATTTTTGCTGGTTCAACAAAGATAGAAGCAAGAGGAAGCGCACCAGCTTCAACCATTACATTCACACCAGCCGCTAAAGCACCTGAAAGTACTTTTACAGCAGGACCAATCGCCATGAACGCGATAATCGCACAGATCATACCGATGATACCGGCAGAGAAGTTGTTCACTAGCATTTCGAAGCCGCTCTTCACTTTACCGTGAACTGCTTCATCGAATTTCTTAATTGCGATACCACCAAGTGGGCCAACAATCATTGCACCCATAAACATTGGGATGTCCGTACCAACGATAACGCCCATTGTTGTAATAGCACCAACAACTGCACCACGCTCACCGCCAACCATCTTACCACCGGTATAACCTATCAAAAGTGGCAATAGGTAAGTGATCATTGGGCCAACCATTGAAGCTAACGTCTCGTTAGGCAGCCAACCTGTTGGAATAAATAGTGCAGTAATGAAACCCCACGCGATGAACGCGCCGATATTTGGCATTACCATATTGGATAAGAAACGACCAAAGTTTTGAACTTTGATCTTCGCTTCTGGTGATAACATAGATAGACCCCGTAATGTATTGGTTGGTCAAATGACCGAAAGTGTGTACTCAAAAGTTGGGAAAAATGTACCACAAGTTTTTCAGAAAGCAGCACCCCGCCACTTTAAGAGATCTTGATCACACCAAATCAACAACCCACACAATCCAATGACAACTTTGATCACATAAATTGCCTGAATATAAATTACACGCGCTTTTTATTGATAATAAATACCAACAAAAGGAGATAAATATCACATTTAACACTTGAGCATAGGAAAATAAATAGCGATCGAAATCACACTTTAAATCAAACACCCAAAAGGGTTATATTAAAACGCTCAACAGAACGACGTTCAAAGCTTATTTTATATGCACCAGTATGAGTTCGAATCAACATTGTGTAATTTAATTACAACAATTACCCCATAGTGTATTCAAACGGCGTATTCGTTAATTGTGTTAATCTGCAAATACTCTTTTCATTACGACTATAAGTAATGATTCTTCATAAGGAACAGAGCATGTCAGACAAGCTATCCACTTCTGCTTTAGCTAAAAATCGAGAGATCGAACCCAAACAGCTTTTTAACGAACTAAAACACGCTGGATATATTGTTCGCGCTAAAGACAAATGGGTACTAACAGAACGTGGTGAAAAATTTGGCGGCGAATACGTTAACCACACCAAGTTCGGCAGCTTTATCGTCTGGCCTGAGAATCTGTTGATCGATGCTCTAAGTACTTCAGGTAAGAGCCTGACAGCAACCCAAATCGCCGCGACCTTTAAACTCAGTGCAAAGAAAATAAATTTGCTACTTAATGAGCTTGGTTGGATTTATCGCGATGATCAAGGTTGGCACATTACAGAGATAGGAGTGAAGGCAGGTGGTGAGCAACGAGAAGATAAACACTCTCAAAGCCAGTTTGTCGTTTGGCATGACACAATCGTGCACAACAAACACTTAAAGCAATCCGTCATCGAGTTTTTGGGTAAAGATGCTGAGAACCATTCTACCGACGTATCACTTTCAAGCTTCAGACAAAAGTTTGAAGCTAAGTATAGAACCTTGGACGGCCATTATGTACGCTCCAAGGGTGAGCTAATTATAGATAACTGGCTATATATGGCTGGTGTTGTGCATGCCTATGAACGCCCACTTCCAATTGAAAATGAAATCATGAGCGACTTTTATCTGCCGTCGGGGAAAGTCTATATTCAATACTGGGGAACAGATCATCACGGTACTGTCGCAGAAGAAAAGCGCTTAGAAACCGTCGACGTGTACCAAACACATGGTTTTAACCTTATCGAAGTTTTCCCAGAAGACATCGTAGATCTTGATCGAGTGTTACCTCCCCTACTTCGTCAACACGGCATTAAAGCCTACTAATATAAGAACTCAGCTCTGACCTAAACGACAGACACAAAAAAAGCTCTAATAGATAGAGCTTTTTCATTGTTAAGCATTAGCCTAATTCGTTAATACATCATTTACGCATAGGATCGACTGAAGACTGTGAAAAGTCGAGATTAGTCGTATCCTGCTCTTTATTTGTTTCAACAGTACTGGATTCCTTTGAGCTAACGTCAGTACTACTGTTTTCAATAACCAGAGCTTCAACCTGCTCTTCTGTACCTTCAGGCTTATCATCTTGTACTTTCTTAGGCAGTGGAACGCCTCGCTTATACAGCTTATTCAGAGCTTTAATAATGGAATGCTTGGTCACTGAATTGCTGCCCAATTTCTTCATTAAAGGTTTAGCTAAAGCTTGTAAACCGACGACTGAATCCACACCTAAGTTTGAACCCACTTTATCTCGTGAAAATTTCGCTTTTTCATAGCCGAAATGAGCCGATAAAAACAACCAGATATAAGCAATCGAATTACCGTGTTCACCATGTTCCGCCCAGGCTTCACCAGCATGAAACATAGCTTCTTCACTGCATTGCTCAGCCGCACTTTCTAGCCAGTAGCAACCTTGCTTATGATTTTTTGCCGTTCCAATTCCATTGATATAGTTCAAACCAAGCTTAATCTTGCCTTCAACACTGTCTTTTTTTGCTGCTCGCTTGAACCACCTGGTTGATGCCTCTGGCGATCGTTCAGAGTTATCGCTAGAGAGACTCCATTCACCCATGTAGATCATGGCTTCAAGGTTTTCAGCATTTGCAGACTCTTCTATCAGCCCATAGCCTTTAGGAATATTTTTTGTCGTCCCACGACCAAAAACTAACGCTTTACCCATCTCAAACTTAGCATGCTGATCACCCTCTAACCCCTTAATTGCGGTTTTCCAGTAATTCGCTTGCTCCTTCAAAATAAGGTCTTCCTTTTTACGAGCGCTAATGCGCACAATACCTAACATGCCGTTGATATTGTCATCCTGCGCGGCTTTTTCATACCAATACAAAGCTTCTTTGATATTGGTTCTCTCCGCTTCTTTGGCAAGAAATAGGATCGTCGGGATATGGCCAGTTTCCGCTTTAAATAAGCGCTCTTTCTTTTCCTGTCGCTTTGCTTTTTCAATGGCTTTTCGGTAAGCGACTTCTCTCGCTTTACGCTCTAGTTCTAGCCTTTTCTTTCTCATTGAAAGAGAAACCAACCAGATAAAAACCAGTACTAGCGAAAGCGCAGTCGCACCAATCGCAATTCCGATTGTACTCAYAAATGTTCTTATATTTTGTTAGTCACCACACCCATTCCAACCATGGAATATGCAATCAACTAATAGTGATATATACGTTAACGGTGTTTCCCTTAAAAACTTAAGGAAACCCGTTGAATAAACACCAGTATCTCAGGAAATCGAACAGATAAGAACCCCAATGGTCATTTATAAACACGACATTCCATATATTGGAACAGGTCGAGAAGACTAAGGGATAGATATCAAAAGAGGAAGGTGGGAGCTTGTTATAAAGCTAAAGAGGAAAAGTTTAAATTAATAGAAGCTGACTACACTAGGCTAAGTCAGCTTCATGTTGATAGTAAGTGGTTACTTTTTCATCATAGCTTTCAGATCTGCAAACGGGTTATGAGTCGCCGTTTGATGTTCGTCTTGTCCAGCTTTAATCTCAGTACCGTAGCGATCATGATCAGTATATTTTGAATGCTCGTGATCGTGACAGTACAAGCAAAGCAGCTCCCAGTTACTACCATCTTCAGGATTATTCGTATGATCGTGATCTTTATGGTGAACGGTTAATTCTCGCAAGTTCGAATAGACAAATTCACGCGCGCAGTTACCGCAAACCCAAGGGTATAGCTTAAGCGCCTTGTCACGGTAGCCACTTTCATTTTTCTTATAGTTGGCACTTGAGCCGTTGTAATCAGACATCGGATTTTCCAGTGTTTATCAATTTAAAGGAATATTACCACTCCATTCACCTTTATACCGCTATCTATCTCGAAAATTTCGCTTGGGACAATTGACCGTACACGAACGCCAATTCTGAAGCTATTTTTACTTCGAGTTTTTCAACAAGCTTGAGTGGTGGGCTTAATCTTTCCCTGCATCTTCCTGAACTTTTAGGATCAACTTAACCAACAACTTTCTCGCATCATCACTTAGTAATCGGCTAGCCGCAGCGATATCCGACGGTAGCACTTGAGACACGTCTAATGTATCTAACACAACATCAAGATCCGTTAAGCCCAACGTCCGAACAATTGAGCGGTATTGAGATAGCTTCATATCGGCTTCTCCTCGCTCTATCCGTTGATACGTTTTCAGGCTCATGCCCGCAATGGACGCCACTTCTTCTTGAGAAAGCCCCCCTAACTTACGACGTTTAATCAGTGCTTCAACGATAGGTTCTTGTGACATAGGTCTCTCCTTACAGGACAGGTATGACCTAATGATTGCAATAAACAGACCATATTTACTAGCAAGTCTTTACATAAAGATGCATATAGATAAGATGCCGAACCTTAAATAAGTCGCGTAATTTCAATAACTTCTAAACGAACGAATAAACAGGTCAAAAATGAACGTTGCAAATTGCGAAAAAGAACATCTACTTTTGAAAATTGAGAATAGTTTCCCTACAGCTTTTCCATGCATCAAGAATGTATTGTTTTCTGCAAACGCAATTCAAGAAATCCGCTTCATTCAAAACCGATTATTGACCTTTAAAGAACTCACTTTGCATCAAAGTATTTTAGATAAAGAAGAAATTTCCCGTTCTTATGCGGTACTCACGTCATCCGAAAAGAAGCTAGCGAAAAAAGGTGTGGCAGCACTTACCCAAGCAATTGATGATATTGATACTCTAATTGAGCAATACCATCAATTATCAAAACTTCAGAAGCTATATTAGTTGCTCTAACTGACTGGCTGATACTGGTCTAGAAAAGTAAAAACCCTGATATTTATCGCACCCTTCGTTTCTGAGCAGAAGCTCTTGCTCGGCATCTTCCACCCCTTCAGCAACGATGTGTAAATTGAGCTCTTTACCGAGACGAATAATCGTTCGTACAATCGCTAAATCTTTTTGATCGGATACACAATCATCGATAAACGCTTTATCAACTTTTAAGATATCAATCGGCAGGTACTTTAGGTAACTCAGCGAGGAATAAGAGACACCAAAATCATCCACCGCGACTTTCACACCGATTTCTCTCAACTTATGGCAAGTCTCAACCATCTTATTTTGATGATCCATAAGTGCGGTTTCTGTCACTTCAATTTGTAATGCGCTTGACGGTAATTGGTATTGATTCAACGCGCTCGTAACCACTTCAAAAATATCATCATTGGCGAGTTGAACCGCAGATACATTCACCGCTATCGAGATTGACCGACCTTGGTTTTTCCATATTTGAGCTTGTTGGCAGGCTTTGTCGATTACCCATCGACCTATCGGAATGATTTGATGATTTTGCTCCGCGATAGGAATAAATTTGAGCGGTTGCACAAGACCAAACTCGGGATGACGCCAACGGATAAGCGCTTCTACATCTTCAATTTTCCCATCTGAAAAGTTTACTTTAGGTTGGTACACAATATAAAACTGGTCATATTCAATGGCGGTATGAAGATCTTTCTCAATGCGGTTCTGGTAGTCGCTCTCTTTACTCAATGCTTCGTCATACCACTGCACTGCATTTCTGCCGATAGCTTTCGCTTTATTAAGCGCTACAACTACATTGTGGCACCAGTGCTCTGTTGCTTCACAAGTTTCATCAAACAAAGCAATGCCAATACTGGTCGTAATTTCAAATGAACGGTTAAATAAGAAGTGGCCTTTAGAAGTGATTTCGTGGATATGCTCAACGACTTTCTCGCATTCACTCACAAGATCATGCTGATCCGTAACAACAATAGCAAACTCATCACCACCTAGTCGGTACAGGGCGCTTTTATCGTTATTAAGTACCTTTAGAGACTGAGAGAACTCCTTCAACAAACTATCACCATGTTTATTGCCAAACTGGTCGTTCACCGATTTAAAGTTATTCATATCAATGTGCAACAATGCATGTTGAGCTTGAGTGGAACCGGGTTTGATTTCGGCTAGATCAGCGTAAAACTGCCTACGGTTACTGAGTTGAGTAAGAAAATCGGTATGACTTTCCACTTTCAATAAGGCCATTTTTTTCGCTAACGCTCTTTGGTAATAGACCATAAAAGTCGCGAAGAAAGAGATTCCACTAAGCTCTAGCGCATCTTCAATAAATTCATCAAGCTGCGCTTCTGTTGTCTTTAATCCGTAGCAAAACAAAATAAGAAAGGTCACAGCTAAAGGTCGGAAAGTGCCTGGGTAAAGGATCAAATAACTTAGTGGGATTAAAATAAACACTTCTTCAATATCATCGATCACCACATGATCGATCGCGATTCCTAACGTAAGCATGATGATCCCAACGACAGCAGCTGTATTGCGCCAGTTACTCTGAGGGTGAAAGCGGGCAATAAGCATCGCGGCAGGGTAAATTAAAAAGTAAAACCAGTGGGCTTGATGGGACATGAAAAGCGCAGCTGTAATCGACAACGTTGCGATGAGATACAGAAGAGAAACAATGATTGTCGTACTTTTTTGTAGCTGGGGGAGCTTAGCCATCGAGTTAAACCTACTGAGTATGCAGTACTTAACCCTACACCATTAGATTTAAACTATGCAATATGTACCACTACAAGCGTGATATGTCGGTATCGTCTTATAATATTATTAACGTTGTCCTCTGTTTCATTCCATATCCATCTAAGCCTTATATCAACCTTAGTGGGTCAAATCACACCAAGGTTGATAATTAGGTAATAGTGCCTATTAGCGCTTTTCTACTGCTTGAACGAAGATCTCTTGAGCACCTTCAACACCTAATGCTTTTGCCTCATCTAATAAGCTTAATGCTTTAGAAATATTATCTTCAGCGACTGCTTTCTGAATGCTTTGGTGGAAGTATTGTTGGGTATCTTGGCTAACAGTAACAGGCGCTTTTTTCACAGCCGTCACTGATTGTTTTTGCTCTGGTGCTTTTTTACTGTTCAAGTTGAAAAAACTACCAGTAGAGTAAGGCGTAATATCAACTTGAAGCTCACCCGTTAGCCCGTGTGGGATTGGGATATCTTTCGCTTCGGGAAAATAATTTCCGCGCGCTTCAGCATCAAGGCGAGCTGGGTGAATAACTTCCGTGACCTCTGCTAGCTCGGCATCGGTGGTATAAATAACTAAATACGCCGCTTCGATATTGTTTGGTGGGAAGAATGAAAACTCAGTCACTAATCGGTTGCCATGCGCAAGCCTAGGCTTTTCATAACGAAAGTTATCCGCAGTAATCGCTTGAATAACGTTCCCTTCATTATCGTAAATATTTGCAACAGGGGAGAACACTTCTTTATTAATAAAGCTCACCAGCTCTATATCTAAAGCTCCTTGATAAATCGGAAGTTCCAGTTTCACAACTGGGCTGATGATTTCACTATTTTCAAGTCGCTGTGTCGTATTTGAAACGGAAATTTTAGTCGAACTAGGCAGCAATACTTTTTGGCTATCAACAGCTGTTAACGTCGCAACACTTTGTGTGGTTGGCTGTGAAATATCGATCGTTTGTGTACTTTGGCAACCCGTCAGTAATACACCGCWCAATAACGCTAGGCTCTTCAACTTCATAAAGACTCCAATTATAAAAACGAGAATAGCCGACACTAAGGTCGGCTAAAAAATTATCCTAATATTTGAACTTGTGTATTACCACCAAGCTTCAAATTGTACACCAGCACTGAATTCAGAATCATCACCGCTGAAGCCTTCGCCTTCATGGTCCATGAAGTATGAACCGTAAACACGGATTTCAGGACGAGCCCAGAAGCTAGAACCTGCAGACCATGTTTGCGCTAGTGTGAACTTAGAGCCCGCAGCATCAACATTGTCTTTTTCTTCAGTGTAGTAACCTACTTCCGCTACCGTCTTCATGATCTTGTTCCACTTGTACGCTGGACGTACAACAACGTTCGCAAGAGTATGGTCGAATGTTTTAACACCAGAATAAGCTTGAGATGCTTGATCCCATTTGTTTTCACCAATATCTGAAGCACTTGCAAACATTACTTGGTGGCCAACTTCCCAAGAATCACCTAGACCCACAACACCCCAGTTTAGAACGCGGAAACCTTTACCGTCATTGTTAACACCTGAACGGTCAAAGTTATTACCACCGCCTAAGCCCGGCATTTGTGCTGCGTAAGAGCTAGTACCGTACTGTAGAACCGTTTGGTTAAAGCCTGAGTCCATGCCTTGCTGCATAATCGCAGTTAATAGCGCGCCGTCGTCCGCAACAGCTTTTTGGCCTTTTTTCTCATTAGCAAAGTTGTAGGCACCTGCTAATTCTAAAGAAGCATCTTCCCAAAGGTTAATACCTGCATAACGAATGTCTAACGTGTACGCATCCACATCTTCAGTAGCGTAACCAGTTTGCTGCCATACCGGTGTTGTTGACGCATCACTATCTGCATCAACCCAATCGTATGTAGCAGTTCCGCTGTCTTGTTTGCCTGCGTCCATAATGATTGCTGTAGACAGTTTACCGCCACCCACAGATAAGTTTTCAATACCAGCACCAGCACCGCTCGAAGTGTTTAGGTAGTAGAAATCGGTAATATGAACATCACGGCGTTGGTAGTAACGCTTACCAGTCCAAACGACAGCGTCTTTGTCGCTTGCAATCAAGCCTTTTGCTTGAATGTTGATAACTCGGAGCGCTGAATCACTAGCTTCCCAGTCGTTGTTCCCATCAACAGCGTGTGCAATTAGCGAGTCAAGGTAGAAGCTCACACCATCTTCGTTATACAGCTCCTGGCCTAAACCAACTTCAAAGAACGTATCGTTTTCATTACCTAAACGACCTACTTTGCTTTTTTCAAAGCCAATGTTCTCACCTGCATCACCACTTAGGCCAACACCAGAGCGAACATAACCATTAAAATCAACAGCGAATGCTGAACCAGCTGCTAGCGAAGCCGCCACTGCGGTAGCGATTAAACTTACTTTTTTCATTCTTAACTCCATTAAGGACGATTTATATTTATTAGTTTTTTCTTATGCTCTCGGTGAGACAGCCAAAGGCAGTGATGGCAGTAACGAGTGAGAGGTAATAGATTTTGTTTCAACGCTGGGAATATTAAGAAAGGATGACAAAGATGACTTCCTCCACCTCAATTAAATTTAGGGGGGATGAGAGAGGAGTAGAAAATATACAGAATGGTGTAAAATAGACCTCGATCACCTAAATAAGGGGGAGTAGGCCGCAAATGGATCGAATAATTGGCTGCAAAGTGTTATTTCAATCATATTTTGGCTAATAACTGCGCCGAAAAAGTAATTTAATTACACATAACTTTTATGAGTTAAGGCGCTTGACGTTAAACACACAAAGCTTTTTACTTATAGTTCAATCGTGTTGTTAAAAATAAACAAGAATCTATATCAATGACTAAGTTGCTTTCACGCCCATACCCACTCGGAGCCACGCTGAATAGCACTGGCTGTAATTTCTCTATTTACTCCCCAGAATGTAAGTCGATTTCTCTTGCTTTATTCGACGAAAATAACGAATTCAAGACCTATCCATTAGATAGCGAGTACGCCGGTGTTAAACATACTTTTGTAGAAGGCATTCAAGCAGGTCAGAGGTACGGCTACATTGTTAAAACCGATCAAGGCCCATTACTACTTTCAGACCCTTATGCAAAAGCAATAGATAAGCCTTTGCACTACACCACGCCCTACACTAATGAAAAAAGCTTCTTAATGGCGAAATGTGTTGTGACTGACGACTCGTTCGATTGGCAAGGTATTGAAGGCCCGAATATAAGTCGTGAAGAAACAGTTCTATTTGAAACACACGTAAAAGGGCTTTCAAAGCTTCACCCAGAAGTAGAAAAACATACCCAAGGCCGTTACATGGGGCTCGCAAGCCCTGAGATGTTGGCTTTCTACAAAGAACAAAACATCAACTCGTTACAACTTCTTCCAGTAGCGGCGTGCATGCATGAACCTCATCTACTTGACATGGATATGGTTAACTATTGGGGCTATAACCCATACCTGTTCATGGTGCCAGACCCAAGGTACGCCGACAAAGATGCTGTCGTAGAACTTAAAACAGCCATTAGAGAGCTTCACCGAAATGGTATCGAAGTGATTCTAGACGTGGTTTATAACCATACTGCGGAAGGTGGTGAGGGCGGAACGACTTTCAACTTAAAGGCGCTTGATCATCGATTTTATATTAAGCATGGTCACCATTACGCTAACTTCACAGGTTGTGGTAATACTGTTGACCTAACGTACCAACCAGCACTCAACCTGGTTATGGACACCCTACGTTACTGGGTTAGTGAGTTTAAAGTTGATGGTTTTCGTTTTGATTTAGCCGCGACACTTGGTCGACAAGGTGACGAATACAACCCAGAAGCCGCTTTCTTTAAAGCTGTCGCACAAGACCCAACTCTACGCGAAACCAAGTTGATTGCCGAACCGTGGGACATTGGGCCAAACGGTTATMAGGTGGGTAACTTTCCACTTGGCTGGAACGAGTGTAACGACAAGCTTCGTGACATTACCCGTAGCTTTTGGCGAGGGGATCACGGCTACCTGAAAGAGTTTGCGACTCGCTTAATGGGATCACGAGACATCTATAGTGCTGCACATTGGCCATACAAACTAACGGTTAACTACATCACGTRTCATGATGGTTTCACCATGCAAGACCTTGTGTCTTATAAGCATAAGCTTATAAGACACAAGGTCTTGCATGGTGAAACCA
>NZ_JAKJSW010000081.1:0-18330 GCF_050337375.1 Vibrio makurazakiensis
ATACTAGTGGTATCATACCGAAATCATTGGATTAAAAACCTATTTGCTAAGGCATCAATAGAACATGAAAAAAATAGCTGTATTTGGAAGCGCTTTTAATCCACCAAGCCTAGGTCATAAAAGTGTCATTGAGTCGCTTAGTCACTTTGATCTTGTGTTGCTTGTACCCAGTATTGCGCATGCGTGGGGCAAGGAAATGCTGGACTTTGATATGCGAACGCAATTGATTGAAGCTTTTATTAAAGATATGAACTCGTCGAATGTTGAGTTGTCTCTTATTGAAAAGGAGCTATACGAACCAAGCGAAACTGTTAAAACGTATGATGTGTTAAAAAATGTTCAAGTTCGCTATCCTGATGCCGATATAACCTTTGTTATAGGGCCTGATAACTTTTTTAAATTCTCTTCTTTTTATAAAGCAGAAGAAATCAGTAAGCAGTGGTCAGTGATGGCTTGCCCTGAAAAGGTACAGGTTCGTAGCACCGATATTCGCAATTCGTTGAATCAAGGTCAAAAAATTGAACAATTGACTACTCCATCAGTAATGAAAATCTTGCTAGATTTTAACCTATATGTAACACTGCCCCGTAAAGTTTAAGAGGTCGGACAACCATGATAAAAACAACAGCTACAGCATCAATATTAATAGCAGCGTTCTCAATGCCTGCTAGCGCTAGCTGTGAGTTTTTTAGTGAAGAGTCGATCATGCTTACGGAAAGTAACTGCCTTAGTCTCTCTAATAGCCTAGATTCTATTGGTCGTGAAATCATCACTATGGGTGGTTTATTGGAAGACGAATCTGCCAATGCTGAACCAGTCGATTATTGGAGTGAGTGGGCGCTGCAAAGCAAAGATGCTCCGTTACTTACTCAAAGTGTTGCCAATAACCACTTTGGCTTAGGGATGTGGATCCCTGAAGAGCTTGATAGCCAGAAAAACGATATGTCGACGGAAGAGTGGTTAATGAACCACGGTTTACAGTTGAGTTTAGGTTTTGGTAACAAAGAAGATGGTGAACCTCGTATGCGATTTGATTACCGTTGGCATGAAGATGAAAAAGCCGATGTGATGATGCAAATTGAAGTACCGTTTTAACGAATCATACATTAAAGCAGCCTGTTGAGCTGATTATAAATTTAAAAAGCCGCATATCACTATGCGGCTTTTTGCTATATGGCATTTACGCTTTTATAGGGACAACTATAGGCTTTGCCCAAACACTAACAGGCATAATTGCTCGAACTCTTCAGCTCTTCCTGCAAACAGGTCATCAATGACTTTGCTTTTTTTGTTTCCAGACTGGAGACGCTTCTTAGCCTCTCGCATTACCATAACAAGAGTGTGTTCTTGTGATAATGGTGAATCGTCTAAGTTCCAAGAGTTAAAACGCTTACTCAACTTGCTTTCAGATAAGAGTGGGCTTAGCGCTAAAACTTCTTGTTTTAATACAGCAAGCAGCTCTTTTGTCGCCTGTTCATTCACTTTCTTCGTTGATAGCTTATCAAGCAATGCTGCAGACAGTGCCGTTTGTCTAACGTACCCTGCTTGTTGAGGGAATTTGTCTGTCAAACGTACCGAGAAATCGACTTTATCTACGATGGTATTAGGAAAATAGCTAATTGAAACCAGACAGTCGAATGGAATCCATATGGATTGCCCAGCCTCGACTGCGTATTCATTTTTCCCTAGCTTGACTAAGGCGAGCCCTTGAGAAACTTGAATAAGACTGTGCTTGAGTACTTTTTTCCTAGGTGTGATAACCAGATGCGAAAAAATAGTGGATGTATACTCAACAGCGAAATTCATAGCAAATACCTTAATTTTGGGGCGCTAAGATTAACGTTATTAGCAAAAAATGCCAACTACAAGCCAATATTTTTATCATTTCTGGTCTGACCTTAAGAAAAGTATGGGCTATGTTGCTGCGATAATCGGAAACAATGCGTAGAATGAGCGAGCTTTTTATTTAATGTAGTGAAAAATGACTTCTAATACTGATCCATATCTTGATATTCGCCCGTACAACGACGACGAAATTCCAGCGGCACTTGACCGTTTAATCAACGATGAAGAATTTATCAATGCAATTCTGCATTATCGATTCGCTAATCATGCTGGTTGGTTTAAAGCTTTAATGAGCCCACTATTGAAAGCTTATTTAAAGATGAAGTGGAGCAAACTGAAAAGTGTTGAAGCTATTCAGGTAGAAGTAAAAAAGTATCTGCACAACACACTTAAAAAAACAACAGACGGTGTGACATATTCGGGTCTTGATGAACTCGACAAATCGCAATCGTATTTGTTTGTCTCTAATCACCGAGACATCGCGATGGACCCTGCATTAGTTAACTATGCGCTTCACCAAGAAAGTCACCGTACCGTTCGTATTGCGATTGGCGATAACTTGTTGAAGAAGCCATGTGCGACTGAACTGATGCGTTTGAATAAAAGCTTTATTGTTAAGCGTTCTTTGAAAGGACCACGTGAGATGATGAAAGCGCTTGGACAGCTTTCATCTTACATAAAGCATTCGCTAGAAACTGGAAACTCTATCTGGATTGCTCAGAAAGAAGGTCGAGCGAAAGACGGTAATGATTTTACTGATCCTGCGATCCTTAAGATGTTCCATGTTGAAGGGCGTAAGCAAAAAATAGCGTTCCCTGACTACACTAAGTCATTAAATATTGTGCCAGTATCGATCTCTTACGAGAATGATCCGTGTGATACAGCTAAGGCATTAGAGTTGTTTGAGAAAGCGACTAAAGGTACTTACGAAAAAGGTGAATTTGAAGATATTGAAAGTATCATTCAAGGTATCATTGGTAATAAAGGCCGTGTTCACATTGGCTTCGGCACACCAATCGAAAGTAGCTTTGAGACGCCTGAGGAATTTGCAGCAGAAATTGATCGCCAAATTCACGATAACTACAAATTGTTCCCAATTAACTTATTGGCTGCTGAGCGTGAAACGGAAGAAGTCACTGACAATGTTAAGCAAACATTAGCGACTAAACTGGCTGGCCTTCCTGAAGGCGCACATCAGTACTTGATTGATAGTTATGCGAACCCTGTAAGAAACATTGGATAATTATTTCTAAGAGTCTTATTTGAAAAGGAGCAATAAATTGCTCCTTTTTTGTATGTGTAACATCTGAAAGTACTATCTTGCGACGGCTCCACCTAAGGTTAGGTTTTCCGGCCATTTAGTTATGACATTCCCACCTAGGTAAATGTTACCTTTTACCGTCATGGTGTCTGGGAACTTAGTTATACCAGAGCCTCCTAAATAAAGGTCACCATCAACCACAATACCTTCTGGTAACTGCGTTATGGGGGTTCTAATAAGGCTAAGGTCACCTTTCACTCGAAAGCGGTTGGGCAACTTAGTTAAAGGTGTGTCGGTAAAGTTGATAAAACCACCAACCTTGACCCCTTTAGACCAACTTTTTATTTGAGTTCCTAGCAGGTTTGCATAGCCTTTAATTTTTGTACCTGAGGGTACGCGAGCTAAATCACTATTAGCGGCTTGTAGACTCCCCTGAATATCCAACTCTTTTGGCAACTTCTTGATTGCCGTCTTTTCTATATTTAGGTTTCCTTTAACCGTTAGCGGTTCTGGTAAACTCGTATAAGGCTTATTTCGTAGATATAAGTTCCCATAGTTGTCTAAGTGGTTAAGGATCATGTATTGGTCTAATGGTTCTGTGTGAGCATGAAATGAAAGTGTTACCACACCCAAAAGAATCGACAGTTGTCTGCGCATAAAATGTCTAAAGTTGCCCGAGTCACTTACACTATAGCGATAAATAGCCTTTCAATCAGAAATAGTTGGAGTCGATGAAATGGAGCATGTAATCAAAAGCTATTCACGAACTGTTGTGATGAGCTCGGTGCTGAGTCTGTTTTTAGTCTCATCTGCATTTGCTAATAAGGTCATCTCTACGCCAGGCCGAAGTGCAATCGTTGTCACGGATGCGAAGGGAGGAGGTAAAATCTGTTACTACGAAGATAAAGCCTATAGCTTAGGTGCAGTATTGAATATTTCAGGCGTTTTGATTGAGTGTGTGTCTGAAAATGACTTTGAATTGAATGGGGCGGTGAAGTGGCAACAACTCGATCAAAAAAGCGAACCTCAGTAGGCTCGCCCTTATAGTACGTTACTGACAAACTGCGCTTATCGACAAATGTTCAACTAGTGAACAATTATACTTATCGAGCTAATGAGCGAGTCTTTAATTCGAAAATTAATTTTTCTGCGCTTACTTCAAACTTAAAATATGCTTTTAGTTCTTTTGAGTCTTCCACTAATTCAGTGGCTTCATACTCAACAGCTGAAGACACTTCTTTTGCTAACGTTAAGTATTTAGCAAACTCTGACTCTAACAATGCTTTTGATTCCGCATAGATGGTTACTTCGGCTACGTCGTCACCTTCTTTAATGATAAAGCCCATTTCGCCAGCACAGCCACAGGCTTCACACACTGTATTTTCAACGACTTCTTCTTGATTCATAACAAATCCTCTTACTTAAACTGTGGTTATTCTATCGAGCAATTTGATCTCTATCCACAAAAATCAAAAGTCTTTGAGCAAATATATATTCGTATGATATGTTGTTTGATAAGGAGTTGAGTGAATATGCACGTTGAATAAGGAAAGAAATAAGCGTGATCTAGATCTTGTTTTGCTGAAATTCAGTGTCATATTTTTGTCAGAATGTCATTCAGTTAGTTGCGCTAGCTTTGATTTTATAAGACTATCTATTCGTTGATATATATTTATACGATCAATGATCGTTAGGTATTTTATATTCTAAGTAGTTATTATTCATGGCTGGCTTGGAGATGTAGGATAGCAGATGGTATTCAATTTATGTGAGAGTGCGCTTAGACACTTGCCTGTAAAAATGGCATTACAGAATGCATTTTGGTTTTTAGCATAGAATACTTGCGTGATGCCCCTTAATTAAATAATACTGATAACGATTTTCATTCTGACATCTTAACAGTTAGATGGATTTAAAAAGAGAAGAGCCTGAAATATGCCAAAGCGTAGTAAAGAAGATACTGAAATCACGATTCAGAAGATTATGGATGCCGTTGTAGACCAACTACTTAGATTGGGTTACGACAAGATGTCTTACACAACACTAAGCCAACAAACAGGCGTGTCTCGCACTGGTATTAGCCATCACTTTCCAAAGAAGACAGATTTTACTGCGGCATTAGACGGTCGTATTTTTAAGATGTTCATGGAACACATTGATTTTGAAAACGGCTTAGATGCATTTTCATCAAGCTGGGTTAAAGCACTAGAAGATTCTGAGTTCTTGGCAATTTTACGCCTGCTGTTCCACCATATCGTTACAGCTGAAAATGCACATGAATTCGCAGCAAACGGCATTGACCGTTTATACAAGCTGACTGAAAGCCAGTTTGGCGACACTAGCGGTAAAGAGCTAGAGTGGTTGATTGGTAAATCACTGATWCGTATGAGCCGCTAGTAGGTTCAGATATAAAAAAAGCTCCTTTATGGAGCTTTTTTTATATCTGAAGGTTTGTACATTTGAAGATAGTGAAGCATTAAGCAGCAGGGTGAACCTGTGGGAAGCCTAATGTAGGGTGTTTCTCTATAATGCACTGGTAACCATATACTTCTTCAATCATCCTCGGTTGTAGCGCTTCCCATGGGCTCTTATCGCAAACAATATTCCCTTCTTGTAATACGATCATACGGTCTGAATACTGGGCTGCTAAGTTAAGGTCATGTAAAACAACAATAACAGCGGCATTTCGCTCGTCAGCTAAGCGCCTCACTATTTTTAAAGTGTTGTGCTGGTGCGCTAGATCTAATGCAGAAGTAGGTTCATCAAGCATTAAGATACATTGCTCGCCTGAATGGTGCAGTTGAGTGAGTACTCTTGATAAATGCACGCGTTGTTTTTCTCCGCCTGATAAGGATGGGTATAACCTCTTATCAAGATGGCTCACATCGGCTAAATCCATGTATTCCTGTGTAATACCCTTCATATCTTTATTGGAAACTCCGAGGGGAATTCCCCCTAGCTCTACTACTTCATGAGTGAGGAATGGGAACGTGAGAGTGCTATGCTGTGGAAGCATACCTAAATGCTTCGCTAGACGCTCCGGCGGCCATTTATCAATGGAGTGGCCGAAATACTCAATACCACCTTTACTAGACGTCTCCTGACACAGGGCTTTCAACAGAGTACTTTTACCTGCCCCGTTAGGGCCAAGTAAAGTGGTCACTTCCCCTGCATAAATGTCTAATGAGATATCTCTGATTATGGTTTTCTGACCAATTTTTACTGATAGGTTTTCAGCACGTAGTGATACGGTTTTCATTACATGATCCTGCCTTTCTGCTGGAATAATAGATATAGGAAGAAAGGGGCACCAATAATGGCAGTAACAATGCCAATAGGTAGTTCTGCAGGTGCAACTGCAATACGTGAGAACATATCCGCCGCGGTGAGCAGCAACGCACCTAATATTGCTGAAAGTGGTAACAAGGTTCGGTGGTCTGGTCCTGTTAACATTCTGCCTAAATGCGGGACAACCAGCCCCACGAATCCGATAGTGCCCGATAGGCTAACTGTGATACCGACTCCAACCGCAGTAAGCAAAATAAGTTGTCGCTTAAGTTTTTGGACAGGGATACCCAAATGCTGAGCTTCCGATTCACCGAGCAATAGTGCATTCAATGCCATGGTTCTGCGGTAAAATAGCAGTGAAAGCATAATGAGGGTGACGCCAGCAAGAGCAATACTTGGCCAGTTGGCGCCGGCAAGTGATCCCATAGACCACAATGAGAGATCGCGAAGCATTTGATCGTCTGCAGCAAAACTCAAATAACTGATGCCAGCACCAGACAAAGCACTTATTGCTACGCCAGCAAGAAGCATAATCGTTACTGAAGTTCCAAACTTATTCGTACCTAGCTTATAGACAAGTAATGTCGTTAATGCTCCACCAATAAATGCGAAAATAGGTAAAGCAGCAAAATTCATGAAGTTTGGATATTGTTCTGCTAGGTCAGAAAAAAGCACGATAGCCAGTGCTGCACCCAATGCAGAACCTGCAGATACCCCAATAATACCGGGCTCTGCTAATGGGTTTCTGAATAGCCCCTGCATTACAGTTCCGCACATGGCTAAAATTGCCCCAATTAACATACATAAGATGGTACGCGGGAGCCTGATCTCTTKGATAACTAAGTTGATGTGCGGTGCTAAATCATTGCTTGAGGAAAATAAACTAGTCACGCTATCGACTAGAGTGATATTCATTGGCCCAACAGTAATGGACGACAATGCCATTATCGCCAGTATTCCTCCGAACACTGGCATCATCACGCGAAGTGGGGTGGTTCTTAAAGACATGCCACGCTCTCTATGGGTAAATTAGCGCGTTTAAGCGCTGCGCTTCAGCTAAGCTGTTTAAGCCCAAACCACCGACTAATGCGCTGCCATTTACAGTAATGATTGCTTTGTTTATACCGGCTGGTGTTGCAGCAAGCATAGGTAAGGCCGCTAGAATTTTATCCGCACCACCTAGCTTTTTATAACTTCTACCGCTTACTAGAATTACATCGGGTTGCATTTCAACAAGCGACTCCATAGAAAGAGGCTTATAAGATGTCAGCATGCTAGCTGCAGGGTTAATGCCGCCCGCTAAGGTGATGATAGCGTCAGGTGTTGTATCTAAACCTGCCACGTTTGCTGGTCGTCCTTCATGGATAAGCAAAAAGAGTATTTTCTTAGCTTCTGTTGAGGCTACCTGGTTGTTTTTTAATGCTTCAACTTGTTTTGTTACCTTAGCTTTCACTGTCATCGCTGTGTCTTGGGTGTGAGTGATTTTTGCTATTTGGTCGATGCGTTTCAGTAGGCCTTCAACATTCGATTCCGTGTTAACAATTTCGACGTCGACACCTATATTCTTAAGCTGTTGGATGGTCGAGTCTGGGCCAATTTCGTCAGAACCGATTAGAGTGGTCGGCTGTAGCGCCAATAAACCTTCTGTAGACAGGCGGCGATGGTAGCCAATTTTTGGTAATTCTAATTCACTAGGAAGTTGGCTTGTTACATCGACGGCCACTAACTGCTCTTCAGCACCCAGTGCTATCACCAGCTCAGTCACCGCTGCGCCAGCACTTACAATTCGAGTTGGCTGCTCAGCTAGAGCCGCTGTTGGTATTGCCATAAACAAAGACGCCGCGATCAGTGCAGAGCATTGTGAGCGAAGGGAAGTGATGAACGTATTCGGTCTTGTCATAATATTGTTCTTATTTGATTCCGTTGAGAGCGACTTAAATTCAGCTATCTATAGGCTGCTTTATTGCTCTTGAGTTAAAAGTTGAGTGGCTGGAATAGCGTTATCTTGTAAAAAAGAGAGGAGTTTCACTAAGTGTTGGACGTCCGCTTTTTTATCTGCGCCAATGACTATCGGCTTGTCAGTATTCGTATTGGTTTCTTCGAGAAGTGCAATTTTGAAATTGTCCCAATCGATATATTCTTTGCTGTTGATTGCCCAATACGGTTCTCTGTCCAAAATGTTGACAGTAATTGATTCTCTATCTATTTCTGAAACTGCGGATGTTTCAGTGCTCGGTAAGTTGACATCGAGAGAGTCCAAGCGGATAGATGCCGTTAGCATTAGAAACACCATCACGATAAAGATAATGTCGAGTAATGGAGTTAAGTCGACAGCAGACGAAGCCGAACGAGATTGATCAGAGACTTTGATCATGCTGCTTGCTCTTTAATGGTTGATTCTGCATTTTGCTGATTTGAAGAGTTAGGGGCGATTTCCATTCCTTCTAGCCACAAGTTTGAGAAATTCAGTGCATGTTCCAACTTAGCGACTAAGCGATCAGCCCATAGTCCAAGTAATTGAGAACCGGCAATCGCAGGTAACGCTATAAGCAAGCCTGCTGCGGTGGTACGCATAGCAAGCCCAAGTCCTTCTGCTAAATCATTGGGTGTGATATTGCCGCTGGAAGCCGCAACACCTTTAAACATTTCAATCAAACCAAGCACGGTACCCAATAAACCGATCAGTGGGCTTAATACGCCGATCAATGCTAAAAGCCTTAAGCCAGCATGAAGTTGGTTGCGTTTTTCTTGCAGCCAGATATTAGCGGCGTCTTCTCGCAAGGTTTTAGAGAATGAGTGATGAGCCAGAACCATTGCCACACCTTTAAATATGAGTGGGCGTCTATTCGACATTTCATTAGCGATAGATTCAATGTCTTGACTTTGGCGTGGGGAAATAGAATCAAGCTGTTTACGTATTCCCTTGCGGCTTCCGCCTAGGCATAGCAAGACTTGAAAAATACGCTCTGCAATGATCATGGCGGTCAAAGCTGAGCAAATGAGAAGTGGCCAAGTCATTAAGCCAAGTTGTTGTTGAAGCTGATTTATCTGTTCCATGTTTAATCCAATTTAAAACGAACTGGTATTTGAATTCGGTGGGCGATAGCTTGGCCATTCACTATGTGAGCGGAAAACTTCCATTTTTTGATGGCATCGAGTGCTGCTTTATCGAGCATAAGAGCACCTGAAGAGTCCACTAATGCTTGCTTGATTTGTTTACCTTCTTTGTCGAGCCATATTTCGTAGGTGGCAACCCCTTCGATCCCACGTTTACGAGCCATACGTGGGTAACGTGGTGGAGAGGGTTTACGAGCAAAGCTTGGTTTTTGGACGAGAACGGGAGCATTGCTCACGCCGTTGTTTACCACCTGAGCTGGTGTTTGCTGTTGAACTTTTTCAGGCTCTTTTATGGTTTCTACTTCTGGCGTTGGCGGCTGAACCTGTTTTACAGGTTGTTTTTTGGCGATTTCTTTTTTCTGCGTTTTGTTTAGCTGAGGATTTTGCTTTGAAGCTGTTTTGGTACTTTTGTTTTGAGC
Organism: Vibrio makurazakiensis; assembly: GCF_050337375.1. NCBI lineage: Bacteria > Pseudomonadati > Pseudomonadota > Gammaproteobacteria > Vibrionales > Vibrionaceae > Vibrio > Vibrio makurazakiensis. The sequence continues at coordinate 9,931 of NZ_JAKJSW010000081.1, forward strand.
CTTAGGAGTAGGTACCTTTGTCGCTGGCTTAGACTTAGCTGTATTTTTCTTAACAGGAGCCAGTTTTTGAGTAGAGGCTTGTGGAGCTTCGGCTGCCGTTGCAGTTTGCACTTCCGGCTGTGAAGCGACTTCTTTTGATGTTTCTTGTGTAGGTGCTTCGGTCGCCTTAGGTGGTGTTGAAGATGCTGGGGCGCTCGCGACAAAGTTAATAGATACCGCTTTCGATTGGCTACCAGCAGGCATCGCAAAGACTTTGCTTTCCTGAGCAACGAATAAAAATGCAGCGTGCAGTATTACCGATGCACTACCTGCAATTATATACCTTGGTACGTTCACCTATTTCTTCCTACATAGCCATTTCGAGAGAGGAAGATTATTGCTTAGAATGCAAATAAGATCAATTATCAATTGCATTATCATTTAATGGAAATTATGATCTCTGCAACTTTTAGCGAACAGTCTTCCAAGTATTGCTACGTAAGCATTAAGAGAATTATATGTCCCTCGATATTTATAAATTTGACGAATCTATTTTGGGTGTTTCATCACCTGATCCGCTACGTTTTGCTTTTGCTAAAAAACACTCTGCTCATGCTGGTGGAATGGCGATGCCAGTTCTACAACAAGATCATCATTTAATTCTTGATAGGTTGCTGGATTCAAAAGGAAAAAAAAGTGATAAGCGTTGCTTGTATATTCACATTCCTTTTTGTCGCGTCCGATGTACGTTTTGCAATTTCTTTCAAAACGCAGCCAGTCGTAAGCTTGTGGATGAATATTTTGAAGCCTTAATGGTGGAGTTGAAACAGAAGGCAGCAACAGATTGGGCTCAATCAGGGCTATTTCACGCGGTATACATTGGTGGTGGTACTCCGACTGATCTTTCTTCCGAGCAAATTGAAAAACTAGGTAAAGCCATTCACCAGCTTTTTCCTTTAGCGACAGACGTGGAAATTACCTTAGAAGGTCGTATTAATCGCTTTGGCGATGAAATGTTTGAACGAGCACTGGAAGGCGGCTTCAATCGCTTTTCATTTGGTATTCAGAGCTTTAATACTCAGGTGAGGCGTAGCGCTAAACGTTTAGATGATAGGGAAGTGGTCTTAGAGCGTATTTCTGCTCTTAGTCAAACTCAACAAGCACCTATTGTGCTGGATTTATTGTATGGGCTTCCTTATCAAACCGTAGATATCTTCGAACAAGATTTAGAAGACTATTTGTCGACAGGAGCGCATGGGATCGACTTGTATCAACTCGTTGTTGGTGGCAATGCGCCTATGTTGAACCTTGTTGAAAAAGGACGGATCCCTCCACCTGCTACAACGCCAGATAAAGCAAGTATGTATCAAGTCGGCGTCGACTTTATGAATAAACACCATATTAAGCAATTAAGTGTGAATCACTGGGCTCGTGATAACCGCGAACGCAGTATTTATAACAGCCTAGCTAAAACATACGCCGAAGTGTTGCCTGTGGGGTGTGGTGCCGGGGGAAACATTGGTGGTTTCGGGTTAATGCAGCATCGCTCGCTAGATACCTATATGGACGCAATGAAGCAAGGCGTCACTCCTATTGCCATGATGACTAGGCAAAGCGACTTAGAACCTATTTTTTCTGCGTTGAAAGCTGGCTTTGATTCCGGTGTCATTCGACGTGACGGTCTACCTTTATATAAAGGTCAAGACCTTTTTGAATTTTTGACGCCGCTGTTCCAAAAGTGGCAAAGCAATGGCTTGGTTGAACTAACTGGTAATTACTTGTCTCTAACACTTGCGGGCAGATTTTGGGCCGTAAGTTTAGCTCAAGGCGCGATACAAGTACTCAATATAGAAGCTGCTACCTCAAGCCATACAACACATAAACATAAAGTAAATGGACATTAACCATGAGCAATCAACAAAATCCAATTGAAGCCCCACTAAATAACCAAGCATTGACTGAGCAAGTTGCTCAGGTATTAGAAGACGAGCCTAAGTTACTGGCAGCGGCAATTGCCGAAAAATTAGGTGTGACAGAGGCTGATGTTGTGTGTGCCTTTCCTAGTGAAATGGTATCTGTGCTAAGTGGTGACCATGCACAACTGATTTTGGAAACATTGGTAGGCTGGGGACCTGTAACCACAATTGTTCATTCATTTGGTTCTATCTTCGAAGTCAAAGCCCCGTTTCCAAAAGGAAAGGTCGCTCGCGGGTACTACAACTTGATGGGGAAAGAAGGGGAATTACATGGTCACCTTAAACTCGACACTATCAAAACAATCGCTTTAGTGAGTAAACCGTTCATGGGGCGTGAAAGCCACTATTTTGGTTTCTTTAGCGAATGTGGTTCAAATGCATTCAAAATTTACTTGGGGCGCAATGAAAAGCGCGAACTGATCCCTGAGCAGGTTGAAAGGTTTAAAGCGTTACAAGCTCAATATCAGTCATAACTGACTACCATCAGTACATCGAATTTAAAACATAAAATAACAAAAGTCTTATTAGGGAAGAAAAATGGAACAACAAGTAAAGCAAGAACGCCTTCAAGGTCGTTTAGGTCCAGAAATTAAAGAGTTTCGCCAAGAGCGTCGTACCATCCAGTTAGCCACTGTTGATGAAGAAGGTCGCCCAAATGTGAGTTACGCGCCGTATGTGCAAAACCAAGAAGGTTACTTCGTTTTAATCTCTAAAATTGCTCGACATGCACGCAATTTAGAAGCTAACCCTCAAGTATCGTTAATGATGATTGAAGACGAAGACAGCGCAAAACAGCTATTTGCTCGTAAGCGACTAACCTTTGATGCTGTAGCGAGCGTGATTGAACGTGATAGCGAATTGTGGTGTCAAGTGGTTGAACAGATGCAGGGACGATTTGGTGAAATCATTGACGGTTTAAGCCAACTTGAAGACTTCGTTTTATTCAACCTAAAAGCTGAAAGTGGTTTGTTTGTAAAAGGTTTTGGCCAAGCTTATCAAGTATCAGGTGATGACCTAGTCGATTTTGTGCATCTTGAAGAAGGGCATAAAAAAGTCTCTAATCAATAATAGTTACTCAGTATATAGAAAGCCTCCAGATTGGAGGCTTTTTTGTATCCGACTCGATAAATAACGGTACTAGAAAGCTTTCGGGCTCGCGTATGGTAAGTTTTCGCGATCAGGTTACTAATTATCGCCACGTAGGGAACTAAGTTTGTTATATTTCTGAACTTTGAGCGTATTTGTAAAGGTTAACTATGAAACCAGTAAGTCGTGATTGGGATGAGTTTTGCTACCCCTTTATATATGAAGATAGCCCCATCTGTGACTTTGAAATATTGTCTGATGAGTTGTGTTGCCGTGTCGGTTTGGTACTGACATTGGATTTAGACGAAAAATCGAGAGATATTCTGACTCGCTTACAGCCGTTTGTTTATCATTTAAATGGCTCTGTCAGAGGGAAACTCGCGATCAATCAGCAAGATCTAGATTCGTTAAAGGCTGACTATCAAGGGATAAGGTCGATATTAGAGGGAGGCTTTAAAGGTTTTGTACTTCCTGGAGGTCATGAAATCGCTTCGCAGTTACACTTATGCCGTTGCCAAGCTAAAAAAGTGGTTCGGGCGTTAGTGCAAATAGAACACTCAGGTAAGAAATCACCGGATCCAATCTTATTCAAATACGCGAATTTATTAGCTAATACTTTTTATGCTTTAGCGTCGTATACCAATCATATTCGTCAGGTGGACGAAGTAGAGTTTGTTAGTAAAAGCTACAATATGCCTAAGAAATAAAAAACACAGCCTATAGGCTGTGTTTTTCGTTGAGAGGCTAAAGAAGTTAGCTGACAGCTGCTTCATGTTCTAATGTTTTTGCCCCTCGCAACATTGCTTCAATCAGTTCACCTGCATTGAATTTTTCTAGTGCTTCATGAGCGCCAACTTGATGTGCTCGGTCGACACAAATCTCGCTTGATAACGAGGTGTGTAGAATCCGGTAAGATTGATTCAGGGCTGGATCATTTTGCACTTCGAAGGCAAGTTCGTAGCCATCTAATCCCGGCATCTCGATATCACTTACAAGCATTTCGATAGGGCGGTGGTTCGATGCTTCTTCGCGCATTAGTTCAATGGCATCTAACCCATTATTACAAATCTTATATGGGATATTGATTTTATCTAACGCGTCGGACAACTGTTTCCTAGCAATGGAAGAGTCGTCGACCAATAAAATATTGAGTGCTTTGAGTTGTTCGCGCTCGATGTCGGTCAACATTGGAACCTGAGCGGACTCATACTCAGGATATATTTTTGAAAGTAGCAGCTCTACATCGAGCATTTGTACGATCTTTTCTTTATAACGGGTAATGCCAGTAACAAAAGCATTAGTCCCTACAGTAGCCGGTGGTGGCTCTATAGATTTCCAATCACATTCAATGATCTTATCTATCGACCTTACTAAGAAAGCGACCACGGTTCTTAGGCAATCAGTCACAATGAGAAAACAGCTTTTGTATTCCTCTGGCGATATCGGCCTAAAGCCAATCGCTGCCGACATATCAATAACCGGTACCGTTAGATTACGGATGGTGACTGTGCCAATTACATGGTGGTGAGAATAAGGGATTTGCGTGGTAGGTTGGTAAGGTACGATTTCACGCACTTTTAGCGTTCCAATAGCAAAGCTCTGTGTAAGGGACAATTTGAACATCAACATGCCCTGAGATTGATTCGCTTTGCTTTTCGTTTTCGCCATAAATACATCCTACAAAATTGTAATCCCCTCCAATGTAAAGGGAACAAGGGCTGTCATCAAGTTGTTATCGCTGTTGGTCTAGTATGAGAGTAGCTCAACAGAACGTAATTTGAGTGAACCGACCGTCATCTTGAGGTAAAATCCTACCCATAGCAATATTCAGAGATTTATCATGGCAAGAACAGCAGCAGCGCTTCACATTTTGGTGAAGCATAAAGAAGTAGCAGAAGACATTATTAAGCAGCTTAAGAAAGGCGCGAAATTCCAAACTTTAGCGAAGAAGCACTCAACATGCCCTTCAGGTAAGAAAGGTGGAGACTTAGGCGAGTTTAAGAAAGGTCAAATGGTACCTCAATTCGACAAAGTTTGTTTTTCTGGTGAAACGCTAGTTCCTCATCTAGTGAAAACCAAATTTGGTTGGCATGTCGTTAAGGTTCTCTATAGAACCTAGTTTGTAGATACTTAATTTGAAAATGGCAGGTTTGACTCTCGTCGAGTCGTTTATAGCCTGCCGTCTTTCCTATTCTTCTTTCCTCTTAGATTTCTTAACACTCTCCTCCGCTATCAGCTATTCAACCGCGAGCGAAAAGTGAGTTTCAATAGCATCAGTACGTAAATGCTTTATCTGTTGGTACTCCAAGGACTCGAAGCATTCCTTTATATGAATCATTGATGGGAACTTTACGATAGACACTTTTGCATCTTGGCTTGGCCACTGTCCGTCAATCACCTCGAACTCTTGTTGAGTGTTACCAATAACCATTGGCTTCGCGCCATATTTTTGGAATATTGGGCCGCACGCTTGAGCGTATTTCTCTAGTGACGGGTGCCCAGTAGGGTAAAGACTAGAAGAGACTAAATAGGCAGGTTTCTGCTGTGCTTCATATGCACCATTGTTTGCTCTAAATACCTTTCCTGTATCTGCCCCTTCGATACTAGCTAAGTAATAGGAAGCCACATCATCGGCTTTGATACCCGATGAACTGTCAATGCCCCATAGAACCATCGTTTCTTTAACCATGCTAGGGCTAACCGCATTGATCCTAATTCCGTTCTCAAGCTCTAATGCGGCATTTGAGATAAACGCATTGATTGCGGCTGTACCCATAGCAATAGCACTGACACCAGGCATGGCGTTAAAGGCTGCTTCACCGGAAGTTAGAGTAATGCTGCCATTTGGCTTTAAGTAGTCGAGCCCTATACGAACAATATTGACTTGTCCCATGACTTTGTTATCTAAAACGGTCGAAAATCCAGAATCTTTCATTTCCGTAAGTTGACCCATTTGACCATTACCAACCATGCTGACGATGGCATCGACCATCCCGACCTGTTCAAACATTGCTTTAATAGATGCTTGGCTTTCGACGTCAACCGTTAGGTCTCCGTTGCTGTGCCCAACTCGAATGACTTCATGTTTATGTTCTAGGTTTGCGACAACGGCTTTGCCGATAATTCCATTTGCACCAATAGCGAGTATTTTCATGTTGTTTCTCCTAAAAGTTTGTTTGCTGCAACCAAGTTACGGTTTTTTGTACTAACTGTTCTGACTCATCCTCTTGTAAAAAATGAGATGCGTTTTTAACTGTTGAATGGGGCTGGTGCTGTGCACCGTTAAAATTTTCTTGGAATTTAACGTCGTATCCTTTATCTGCTAAGAATGGGTCTTTATCGCTGAATAACGTCAGGACAGGTTGATTCCAATCTTTCAACTTTTCCCAATCGGCATTGACTTGATTGAGTTCAGAGGCCACGATTTCTGGCATCTTGCGCGGTGCAGCGTAATAGTCTGAGTTCGGAAATGGAGCGTCATAGGCTTGTTTTTCTAGCTTCGAGAGGTTCTTCACGCTCAGTGCTTGTATTACTTCACCAATTTCCAATGTGTTGGCGTGGCGAAAGTAACTTGCCCAATTTCCGTAATTGGTTTTCTGAGTTAACGCTGCTAAGTCTGCTTTACCAGCGAGAGAGGCTAATATTCTCAGTACTTTAGGAACCATGAACTTTTCAAGGCCGTTCATTTCTGCAAGAGCGGTGTTAGATAAAATAAGCCGAGATAGCCATAAAGGTTCTTGAGCGAGCACTCGCAGGCCGATCATTCCTCCCCAATCTTGGAAAAATGCTGCAGCTCCGTAAATATTGATTTTTCGAACAAAAGTTGTCATCCATTGCACATGGTTTGTATAGGTATGTGCAGATGCTTGAGTGGGTTTATCGGATTTACCAAACCCAATGAGATCTGGAACGATCACTCGATAGCCCTCACTCACCAGTAACGGGATCATATGTCTATATAGGTAACTCCATGAAGGCTGCCCGTGAAACAAGAAAATAGTTTTCGAGTGTTCACTACCTTCATCCAAGTAATGCATTCGCATCCCATCGATTTCTAAATAATGAGCTGAAAATGGATAATCAACGAGATCATTGAATTGGCTGTCAGGAGTTCGGATAGTGTGCTCTTTGATCTTCATAGTCAGTCCTTACATGCGTTGTTTAGTGGCTTAAACACACTTTAGAACTATCCATGGTCAATAAAAAGCATAGCTTTTCGACTGATATGGTCATATTATTTGACCATGACGAATTTAGAACAGCTCCAAGTAATAGAAACGATATGTAAAGAAGGCAGTTTTCAGAAGGCGAGTGAAAAGCTACATAAAGTGCGCTCTGCTATTTCTTATTCTGTTAAACAGATGGAATCTCATTACGGCATACAGATATTCACGCGGGATACGTACCGACCGGAGCTAACTGCTGAAGGTAAAATGCTTATTGTGCAAATAAGGCGATTACTCCAGCATGCGAGTGACTTTGAAACCTTCGTTAAAGAGATGAAAGGGGACATTGAAACAGAGCTACGGTTGGGTATTGGCTCATTATTTCCTATAGAGAAAATCACAGAGCTATTGCTTGAACTTAAAAAGACGTTCCCAACGACAACGATCCATTTAGATGTTGAAGTCGCGTCTGGGGAGCGTCGTTTGATCGATGAAGATGTCGATATAGCCATTTGTGGCAGTCTAAACCGCCACAGCTCAGTGGACTATCTTCAAATTGATACCATTAATATTCCATTGGTCATATCGAAAGCGTTGGTCCCTTCTCTTTCTGAGCCTCTGTCTGAAAACGATTTGCTGCAATATCCCCAAGTTATTATGAAGTCGTCAGATCAACAGGCTCCAGATACAGGGATCTTAGATGAAACCATTAAATGGTATGTGACCGATTTAGCCACCAAAAAAGCGCTTATAGAGTCGGGTCTTGGCTGGGGAAGAATGCCACTTCACCTTGTTGATGAAGAGATCCAAAGCGGGAAGCTATTAGTATTAGACACTTATGGTGAACTGAATTTGCCGATTTATGTGGCAAAACTAAAAAGCAAACCACAAGGACCAGTCGCTAAAGCGATTTGGCAGCACTTCAATGAGTAATAAACGGTATTTAAAATAAACCCAATCAAATAATTCTTTAAGCTACTAGTTTTAGTGCACTTTGGTTGCGTGTTTATTTGGGCTCATTGTATCATCCCAAACTTTATGCGGTAACGTTTCTACGCCCCCTGGCATCCTCCGAAAGTATTCGTAAGTAGGGGGATTTAGATTGCTTACCTGTTCGTATAATGTCCCTCAACCTTAATGTTTATCATGGAAACAGATGATACAAGAGTGCATCTGTTAGGAGAGTGGAATGG
>NZ_JAKJSW010000082.1:0-18250 GCF_050337375.1 Vibrio makurazakiensis
ATAATGATCATGTCATTTTAAACAATACTGATGGCACCATAACCAAAATGGGACTTCGTATTGGTCAGGATCTCATGCCTGAGTGGTACTTGATCGAAAAGCTCGATATATCTGAGCATTTACCAGAAGGCGCGTTCCTTAATGACGGTATACCTGATTACCAAGGTCGAATGTGGTTTACGTCAKGTAAAGGGCTCGTCGGGTATATTGATAGTAATACACTCAATGTTGAATTTTATGATTTTGGTATTGGCTTACAAAACCAAATAGCCATTGACCCATCGGGAGTTTACGTTGCTGTTCAAGGTTCAATGAACAAGTTAATGGTCGATGAATCTGGTGACATTAGACTCGTGTGGTCAACCAATTATAACAATGAAGGTCCAGGAGTTCTCGCACCAGGGACTGGCACAACACCAACCCTGTTCGGTCGTGATGATAATTACGTTGCGATAGCAGATAATGGCTACCCGCAACTCAACTTGAACGTTTATCACCGAGAAACTGGTAAAGAAGTGTGTTCATACCCCGTTTTTGAACCAAAAAAAGGCGGAGCGGAAAATTCAGTTATCGGCTATCAAAATAGTGTGGTTCTTGAAAACAATGGTTCTTATGATGGCTTATTCGGTGACCCACTCAAGACAGAGAATGGATTTGTACGAATAGATGTTGATGAAAGCGGAACATCTTGCCGCAAGGTTTGGGAAAACAACGAACTTAAACATATGACTACGCCAATACTTTCTACCGAGACTGGTCTTATCTATACCTACAGTGTGATAGAAGGTGCTCTTGAAGGGGTTGGCTATTACATGAGTGCCGTCGATTGGTTTACTGGCAAGACGGCTTATCAAGCATATTTAGGCAGTGGTACTGAGTTTTCAGAACTGCTTCAACCGGTGACTCTCGGACCAGATGGAACATATTACATGGCAACACGGAATGGAATACTTTCAGTTCGAGAAAATTCCGACTGAACTGTTGAGAATACAGTAAAGTAGAACCTCCAAATAAAAAGGCGACAATTCTCACTGTCGCCTTTCAATTCAAGCCCATCAACTACTTTTCAGGTAGATCACCTTGCTTAAATACAACCAATGCACGGCGGTTTAATACGTTTGCTTCGAGTGACTGCTCTTGCGTCACTAAGTTAAGCTCGCCAAACGCCTTCACTTCCCACACAAATTGGCTGGGATCTAACTGAGTCTGCAAATATTCCAATACGGCTTGGGCTCTAAGCTGAGCCAGTTTTTCGTTATAACTGACTGAACCTTGATAATCTGTATGACCGGCAACTAACACTCGACCATTTAACCCTTTTAGGTTCGTAACAAATTCATCTAACGACTTTTTGTCTGACTCTTTTAAATCATACTTGTCGAAGTCAAAGTGCGACGTCATCGCGACGAATACTTTACGCTCAGGTTCTGGTGGAGCACAAAAAGCATTTTCAGCTTCAGTTTGTGTTTGTTCAAACACAATGTAAGCACGTCTGTTTTCTGCGTTAGCTGCTAGTGTCTGCCCTGCTGCTATTGGCTTATTTTCACCATAATGCTTTAGCTCCCAATCATAGCGCGTGCCATCGAGCTTTGTTTGCATATACGCCTTAACCGCTTCTGCTCGGCGCATTGAAAGCTTTTCATTATAGTCTGAACTGCCTTGGTAATCGGTGTGAGCGACAATAGCAATTTGCCCATGAAGACGCTTTATACTACCGATTAGTTGGTCAATCGCTGCATGGTCTTGTTCTTTAAGCTCAGATTTATCAAAGTCAAAATGTTCGGCAATAGCAATACGAATATCACGCTCAGGGACAATACACTCACGGATCAAAAATTTCTCAACGTTTGGATCACCAAACTTATCCATATTCTCTTTGCTCACATAAGTATCGGTCGAACAACCTGAAACCAATGTAATTGCTGCTATGCTTAGCCCTAAAAATATCGGTTTTATGCTCATTAAATCACGCCCTTATATCTTGCCGACTAAGTTTAAGAAAAATCCTGTCGCATCATAATCATCGTCGTTAGCTAAGTTACTATCAAAACCAGAGAAGTTATAACCGACACCAACTTTAAAGTTATTTGATAAGTGTTTGTTGAATGACAACAGTGCACCATGTTCAACTTCATCGTTCAAAGTGTCCGTCTTCCAGTGATACTCACCTGTCACATCCCACTCTTTCATGATGTGGTAAGACGCACTTAAACCGTAAAGGTTAATATTACTCTCGACCAACTCATAAGCACCCGAAGCTCGTTCAAACGCTTCCGTTTTATCTTTATGAGCGTATTTGGCTCCGACGTCCCAATGGGCATCTATAGAGTAAATGCCCTCCGCTTCGATGATGTGGCTCTCTTCATCAGAATACTCAACATCACGATCCAGTTGATCGTAATCCACGATATAGGTGTAACGGGTTAACAGATTGAGTCTGTCATTGTAAATTGGACGATAGGCCATTCCCGCAGAGGCTTCAATGAAGCGAGCTAACGTTTCGCTGGTCTCTTCATTTTCCGATTTTGAGTAATTGTACTTACCAAAGAGGGTGTACTCCTCGGTTAAGTGTTGGGTGTAGCGGTTAGTGGTAACGATTTGGTCGATACGTTTTTTATCGGTATCAACGTTTTCATTACCTTTATCAACTCGATATTCAATCTTGTGTTTTAAGCTCACATCATCGACGTCGATTCCCGCATTGAAAGAAACCGCTCTACGATAAGTGATCTCTTTCGCTCCCGGAATCGTTTCACTAGGCTGTTCAATTTCACCTTGTTGATAGCCAATGCCGAAATCGACATCGTCTGTCATATCGTAACCAAAGCCGAACGAGTCAATACGCCCCTTGCCATTGTTTTCATCAACGAATTGGTTTTCTTGATAGAAATCGACATTGGACGTTAAGTCAGCTCGTTGACCAACAATAACGTTGTTTTTCCCTTCATAGTTATCATCAAGGTATGTCACATAGGTTGAGTAGTCATCTGTCACATCGTAGGTTGCAGTAGCTTCTGCAGCAGTTCCGCGATCACCCGAGGTGTATTCTGCACCCAGTTTAAAGTCTTCTAATACGCGAACTTCACCACCAACACTTACGCTGTCGTTGTCATCATAATCTTGGGTTTGATCTACGGTTGTTTGACCTTTGATATAGACATTGGTATCACTGTCCCAGATGTAATCGGCGCGCAAACCTGCTAATGAGCCTTTGCCTTTATCCCCGTCGTTATTAAGTTCTTCAACCTGTTTACCCGCAGCTGATAGCTTGATGTGCTCTGTGAGTTTGAATTGCCCTTCTAACTCAACTTGCTCACTATCTGTTTGTATACCGCCGTCGGTATCTCTTTCAAACATCGAAGTATAGCGAGTTGCGATACTGACTCGATCAGTAGCTTGCAAGCGAAGCTCAGTACCATAGGATTCTTGCTCTAAACCATCACTTTGACTCGCATAGCTATAACCCGCATCCTTTGTCTTGTACCAAGCCTTCACGTCATTACCGACCACAGAGRAAATATTTGGCGCGAGGTCGTAAAGATTCGCGACCGCTTTAACTTGGACAGAGTCGCCCTCACGCTYTTCTTCTGCACCCGACCCAATCGGAGTGAACGTTAAGCCGCCATCAAAGGAGACGAAATTGGAATCAGTCTGCTGGCCTTTGCTGGTCGCAAATTCGGCCTTAATGTAAGTGCCTTCGGTTGCACGAAGCGTAATGTCAGTACCGTAGGCTTCGTAATCTTGGTTATCTTTTTCTTCGGTTGTGTAGGATGCCCCGAGACCTATGTAATCGTTCGCCCAGCCCTTAACTCGGCCGCCATAAGCGAGTGCATCACGTGCATCTTTACCTTGAGGAACGTATTCGTAGTCGACGGCTAAGAAGTTATCGTAACCATCACCTGGAGAGTCATCGATCACACTGCCAAAATTGTCTGAAATAATATTATTGAGCGGCTTAGTTAAGATAATTCGCCCTTGGTAAGGATCAATTTCATAGTCACGCCCAGATTGCAGCGGGACTTCTTTTTCTACGATTCCGCTGTTCTTATTGCGAACACTAATAAATACTTTGTCACTGCCAGGAACGACTTCACCATGACGTAGGAAATAAAGCGAACCACCTGTACCTAGAAACTCATCATGGGAATATAAAGTGTCAGCTTCTGAGGTAAATCCAACAATATTTAGACGGTCTTCACCATATTTAGTGGTCGCCCGTGTGCGATAATCGGCTTTGAATCCGTAGAGGCTACGGTTGTAATCGTTATTATCTGTACCTGTTAGCCCGGTATTGTAGTTACCCCACAGCACTTGGGATTTGTCGTATTCCAGATCGAAGTAAACTTTGCCCTTGGTATTCACTTCTTTGTGAATATTCGCGCCATCACCATAATCGCCGTAATAAAGCTCATCATCATCTTCAACAATATCAAATACGGTTGAACTGTCTGAGGCAAATGGATGTTTGAAGAGGTCTTTAACCTGGCCTTCTTTACTATCAAAGTGAGTGGTGACTCTTAATTTATCGCCAAATTTACCCTGACCAAAATAAGCAATACGCCCTTGGTTATAGATATCTTCATGGTATTGGTCATCAACACCCAAGGCGCCCGTATTACCTGTGACTCTGTTTCGACCCACATAAAAATCAGCTAAGCCTGCTTGTGCGTAATAAGTATCTGGAATGCGCACGTAAAGCTGGTAACGACGCTCATCTCCGTTGTCAAAAATCACTTTCGTAGGGAAAAGGTAGGCATCGGCAGGAAGGAATTGCTCTGCGTAAAGTTCACCATCTTCGATATCAAACTCATCTTCACCAATGATAACCTTATCGACACCTTTAAGCCCTGTCCCCATGAACTTGGCAAGACCCGCGTCGGTAGGAATATTGTGGCGCATCAACTGCGCACGACCTAAATGTCGGCCTTGGTCTTCTTCGCCAACGTTCTTATCTATACTGACTTCAGAGTCTGGACGTACTAAATCCATTACCCCAACGGTAGTGACATCAAGATTGCCCTCTTTGTCCCATACCTTGAGGCGAAATTGTAACTGTTGTCCACTATTAAGCTCATAATCAACCGCAGTTTCACCATCCCAACTTACATCAAAATCATTAGCAAGATCTTCACCCTCGATTACTGCTAATGGTTGAGATAGGCTACGGTCTTGACCCCTATAAACTTCAATTTGGTACTTAGATATGTAATAGCTGTAGTTCGTTGTGACGGTAAAGCTCACTTCATCTAGAAGCTTTCCATCCTCCACTTCTAGTTCATCACCAATACTGACATCGAGTACAGGGTTAAAGCGTGTAATATCACGGCTAGCCCAAATAGCTCCTTCTTCAAGATAGATACGTGAACTGTCTTCCTGCTCATGCGTAATAACATCTATGTCCATAGAGTCTGAATCAATAATTTCTAAGCCACTTGTGTCTTTTGCGGCTGCCAACAGCGGCAGCGCACTAAGAATGCAGATGGCTAGCTGACTCTTTTTAAACGCCGTCTTCTTAGTTAGAAGGATCATTGTGGCTCATCCTTGTGCTCTGTATGAATGCTGAAATTGAACTTAGTTAATGCATTGGGTGAAACACGTTTAACCAACGGGTTTTCACTGATCACTTTCATACCTGTAGGCAATGAATCCGTGTCGACTTTCAGTAAGAACTGCTTACCTTTTTTATTCAATACCCACTGATCTGGTACATGATAGCGACCATATTGATCCGTTTCGATAACAATGCCCTCTACCGTCAATAAGCGCACACCGGGAATACCATCTTCATAGAGACCTTTATTCTCAATCAGAATCTCCCACAGATATGCATCGCCATCTTTGTAGAGGTTTCGCGTCACATCCAAATTCTCAGCCGACAGACCRTCGGATTTATCTGAGGTGTGGTGTGTAACGATATTACCTTCAGTATCAAATTCAATGAAGGTTCCCGCATCAGACTCAACGGTGAATGCAATTCCCGCTTTTGTTTTAGTCTTGAATTGAATTGCGACAGTATTGCCTTCAGGTAACGTTCGGTTAGATGACACACCAAATAGTTTTGATATTTCAATGCCCTCTACCAACTTCGATGCTTTTACATCTGTTGGTTTTTTGGAGGTTTTCACGCTTCGTGAATCTTTACTTTTATCGCCAATTCCCGGTATGTAATCATAGCTATCATCGTCTTGATCGTAATGTCCATAGACCTCGACCTCTACATGATGAATAACGTCATCCACGGATTTTTCGTCGTTTTGAGTGATAGTTGTTGTGCTTGCAATATAATTGTCGTCATCAATGTGAGCGATAACTTTAATATCAGATGCAGTGGCATCGGCTTGGAAGCCATCTTCATTATGATCTTCGAACACCTTGCCGATGATAGAAGCCGTATCAAATACTTTATCAGGGGTTACCTCAACAATAGCACTAGCCGTTGCCGAACGAACTTGTAAAGCCCCCGTAGTCTGACCTTCTGGAGGAGATTTCGCCACCGCGGTATTAATGTATTTACCAAACGTTGCACCCACACTAACTCGCAGTAGGTAACGAATGCGTATTTGTTCTTGGACGATTGGTTCGCTACTAAGATCAACCAGCATGTCACCAACATTAAAGACTAGATCGTTGGTCACTGCAGGGTCACTAGTAGATACTCGATCACCTTTATCAAACTCACCGTCAATACCGCTGTAAGTAATTTCTGTTGAGCCTTCAACATACTCGAAGCCTGCAGGATAACGATCGACAAGTTTAACGCCTTTGAATTCAGACTCATTGTTGTTTTGTATGATCACTTCATACTCAATCACATCACCAACTTGCGCCTCTTCTTTTAACGCTTGCTTAGTAACAACCAAATCGCCTTCATTATCCGCAAACCTCTTCACATGAATGGTTACATCGTCTGATGCTGATTGCCCTGTTGCAGGGTCTGTTACTGTAAAGGTATTGGTAATATCATTATCCAACCCTTTGTTTAATTTGCCATTTATAGTGATTACATAATGATTGCCTAGATATGGAAGTAAATCTAACGACGGTCCATAATCTGGTAGTAACAGGTCTTGACCTGATTCAAATGGGTGCAAAATATTACCCGGGAACTCCCTGATTTCAACCGACCAATCAGTAAATAGTGGGGTTCCGTTCCCACCAATTAGCTTGCTAATCTCATCTACCATTTTTACACCCGAAATCAGAGCGGAGCCTTCATTACCAACGTTAAGTACGTAAGTAAGCTCTTCATCATCGTTGGTGTATTGCGCGTTCTCACCTTTAGTCGTGGTTTTGTCTATGTTGAACATCACCGCTTCAGGAACAATCATCGCACTCACTACATCAACTGACGTTCCTTTGGCTTGTAGTCCAGAGCTTGTACTTGAAGCGATTTTGCTATCCGGTGATGCTTGGCTACTTTCTTGTTTAGATTCGTCAAACTTATACGCGGTATTAACAATTTCGCCCATTGCTCTTGGGTCAACAACACCGGTAATGATCAACTCTGCCGTATCATTTGGCGCAATATCCACCCCAATTTCGATATCCTGATTAACACCATAACTATGCGCGTCCATCTGAGTTCGCGGATCGCCACGTTTTACTTCCATTTTCCAACTAGTAAAGGCTCGTATAACTTCCCGTTCACCAGAAATATCGTCCGGGCGCGTCGGTACTCTGATTTGAGACATGACGTCTTTCACTACAATGTCGTTACCAAACCCTTTACTGTCATTGAACAGTTTGATCCTAAAGGTCGCTTCTTCACCGGCGACATAGATAGGGCTATCCGCTGTTTTGGTGATCACAACGTTATCAGGTTCAGGTAAAAGGCTGGCTGTCGCGGTAAAGCGTTGCGAACGAGTATTCACAGTCATGCTAGCTTTGTTATCGATACGTCCAATTGCGTAATCGTTCACAACACCTGTGATGACAAGCTCTAAAGAATCATTTGGCGCAAGGTTTACGGTCGCATCAATATCTTTATTCCGCCCGCTCGGGTCCGGGGAAACGCTGGTTAAGTTATTTCCTTTATTAACCTTGATATCCCATTGACTGAACGCTTTTTCTTGAGAGCCATTCACCGTCGTAACTTTTAAACCAGATACAATATCTTTTAACGCAATACCACCTACAAACGACTCATTTTGATTTGTTAACACTACTCGGTACGTGGCTAGTTTACCCGGCTCGTACATCATTTCAGTATCGGTTCCGCTCTCGCCGACAAATTTTTCTAGAGTAAGTGAAACAGGTTTGTTTTTGATAATCGCATCAGCTGTTAGCTCAGGCTGAGCCCCGAAATCGACGGTTACTTTGTTATAGATGTCGCTGCTTGCGAACGGTTGGACTCGTCCCTCAATAACAAACTCAACCTCACTGTTTGGGGCTATATCTACCAGAGTATCAATATCTGGATTTTTACCCGTTGGAGGCTTCGCAATACTGCTTAAAGGATTTGATAGGTTGCTGACAACTCGCCACTGGTCAAATGCCGTTGCTCTTGAGCCATCAATCAATTCAACCTGCATACTACTGAGTAGATCTTTCACAGCGACATCATTAGCAAACCCGGCACCTTTATTGGTTACGGTTACCGTGAAGCTCGCAAAGTCACCTGCTTGATAAAACTCTCTATCAGCTACTTTGGTCACTCTAACGTCAGCAGGGAGCGGCTTTATAATCGCACTGCTTTCTTGGTCACTACCATTAAAACTCACTGTCGCAGTGTTCTCTATGTCACCGATGGCAAGGGGGTCAACACTACCCAAAATGGTAAATTTCACGGTGCCTTCTGGAGCCAAATCGATATTGGAATCTATATCCTTGTTATGTGGGAACTTCGGTGAATCGACGACTGTGAGTTTATTATCAACCTCATAGCTGACCCACCAGCGAGTAAATGCAGGTACAGAAACAGAATCTGTCGTTTCAACAGTTAGTGCTGAAATTGGATCTTGCAGGCGGATGTCGTTAGCAAAGGCTTTACTTTTATTAGTAATAGTAATGGTATAACCAGCAGGGCTACCAAGTTCGTAATACTCTTCAATGTAATTCTTAGTAATCTCGATGTCTGGAATAGCAGAGACACTGACCACTTCATCACTGATCACTTTCCCATCAAAGTCGATCGTTGCTTTGTTAACCACGTCACCTATAATTTCTTGTTTTAGCTGCCCCGAGATAGTGATAGTAATGATGTCTTGGGGAGCAATATCAATAACCTCATCAACATTATTTCCCGTGGAAGGCGTTAGAGCTGTGTCTCCGGTCGAAGATGTCGCGACAATATCAATGGTACTTGGATCAAAAGCCGTGATGGTTGATCCCGTAATGGATTCCGCTTTTATTTGAGACACTAGATCTTGCACAAGAACATCAGAAGCCCAGGCACGCGTAGTATTGGCAATAACTAGCGTGTAAGTCAGCGTATCACCCGCTTTATACTCCGTAATATCAACGGTTTTAGACAGCGTAACTTCCGCATCAATTGGAGTGTAAACAGCATCGGCGGTTAGCTTCTTGTTATTCGTCGCTTCTACTTTAGCCGTATTGGTAATCACTCCCATCACATTAGGCGCGACCTTCCCTTCTAAATGCAGCTTAACGCTACTATTTGGGGCAATAGTATAAGTACCGACAAAGCCATCAGTGGCGTCTACTGCAGTCTCGTTGATCATGAATGTTTGGCTAGAGCCAGAATCGACAATAGAGACATTACTCTTAGCACCATCCCAATGCTCGAATACTTGACCTCTACCACCACCGATAACCTCTGCGGTGATCTCTTTGGCAATATCTGAAATTGTAACGTCTTGGACATACCCAAGCCCTTCGTTTTTCACTTCGATATCAAAACCAATCATGTCGCCCGGTGCGTACGTATTCGGTGATAATGACGCTGATTTTGTCAGGGTTAGCTCTCCCTGTTCTGGGTAGATAAAGTGCTCACGTAAGTCGAACTGTTTTTTATCGACATACATGGTATTACCGAACTTACCGACAGCATCTGAACGAACTTTACCAACGATAGATATTTCTAATACCGTAGGCTCAGATTCCGCCGCACCTAAACCGACAGTGGCGTTTATATCACCTGTTGATTGAATAGCACTGATGTCATTGTGAGTCGCACCAATATTACCTACAAACTGCGCCGTAACTGCCCAGCTTTCCAATGCAGTTTTCATTGAGCCATCTGCGGTTTCTACTAAGAACTTCGAGATTTCATCTTCAATCAACACATCCGCATTGGAGTCTGACTTATTGGCGATATACAAGGTATAACGCACCTCTCCGCCCGGCACGTAAGTTGGAGTATCCGTCGTTTTAGCCGCTAGAATACTTGCATCGCCTTGCCCTAATACAATTTCATTAGAGCTTTGGTCATTCAATTTAGCGATATTAGTAATGGTTCCGGTTGCATCACCATTTACGGTTCCAGTTAATTGGAACCGTACTTCGTCGTTTGGCATCAGATCAAAAGTTGCATCAAGTGGTTTGGCACCTTGATAACTACCAGAGATAGAGAAACGGTCAGACGGTGGTTGCTGCAAAATAGAAGTCGTATTCGATATGAAGGCACTCTCACCATTAGAGGTTTTAATCGCGTTTAACTTATCGACGATTTCAGCGTCGTTAGCGATACCTTCACCGGTGTTTTTAACCAGAATGGTATAAGTTACTTCACCATTGGGATTATATTGACAGCCATTACCACTATCAGAAGGGAAGCGACACTTACTACTGTCTGCTGTGGTGTTCGTTACCCACTTTTCAAACACCAAGTTAGGTGCAACAGGCGGGATAGCATCAGTTTCGACATGGTGATTGCCACCTGTCGCCTTATTGGCAGAAATAACGCCAAGAGCATCCGGTCGAATTTGACCTTTAATCGTGAAGACAATATTTGCCTTTGGAGCAATATCGACCGATAGATTCAAATCGCCTGATGGGGAATAATCGGGCATATAAGTAACAAAATCAGCACCTAACCCTCCCGAAACAACCTCTGTTATTTCTGTCAAAATAAAGGCTGATTGACTACCACCACCAAGGACTTCCACCTTTATATCGGAGAGCTTATCGACTATTGCCGCATTGTCATACCATACAGGTTCGGTATTACTGATACTTAACTGATATACAACCTCTTCACCCGGTTTATAGGTGTCGCCAGTTGAATACGCGCGCCCGCCGATAGAGATTATCTCTTTGGTTACGTCTAGCTTCGACGGCTCTACTTCGATCTTTGCTTTTGGATTCTTAGTTATAGAACCCGTATATTTCGCAGTAGAGTAGATCTTCTCTAAGCTGTCGTTACGAATTTCAGTCTCTATGATGAAATCTATCCAACCGCCAGCAGCAATTGATAATTCTGGTATGTTGATGTCGGTATTAATACCACCAGTGAACGCCCCTATTTGGGTAACAAGTTCGCTAGATTTAGAAGCTCTAACATTCCAAGTCTTAGGCTCATATACCGGCGCTTTACGCCCATCTGAGTCGCCATCAACTTGCTGAGCTAATTTCACTTTTAATTTAGATAATTCATCAACCAATGATGCTGCGTATTCTGTTCCTTTTCCTTGGTTTTCAACCCGGACTTGGTAAACAACAGACTGCTCACCTGGAGTGTGGTTATACGACGATTTTATATCTGTCTTCAATGCGTTGGTATAAGCGTGATGAGAAACTTTAACTTCAGGAAGTAGCATTCTAGAACGCTCAGAAACCAAAGTATGGCGATCTTTTATTAGCGCTGTATTCTTAATTTCACCGACCGCTTGCTCTGCGACTTTCGCTTTAATTATGTAGCGAACATAAGCGTTATTGTCTGAAGTAAATGACGGTGCTGAAAGGTCAAATTCAGTCTTAATATTGGTGTTATTTTTTACTGAGCCAGCATCACTGTATCCGCTGCYGTCTGTCTCTGTTGCTATTGTCCATTCCGTAAATGCAGCTCCGATTGAACCATCGAAATAATCGGTTCTAATCGCATCTATTGCATCAATAATATGAATGTCTTTTAAATGAACGTTGTTGGTATTGGTTAGGTCAATTTGATACTCAATGTAACCACCCGGCGTGTAGCCACCTGTTAGCTCCGTTACGCCATCTTTATCGAAGTAGCGAGTCACGTGCTTTTCGAACTTAAATTTTTCTGTGTTCGGTTTGGACTCTGCACTAACAGTATTTCCATCTACCACCAGTAAATTAGTGATATTACCGACCGCCTGAGGGTTTACATTCCCAGTAACGGTATAGACTATCGTTTCATTTCCCGGGATAGACAAATGTGTGTTGATGTCTTGGTTGTTAGCTAGTGTGCCATCGAGATCCACTTGTGCAACCGTACTACCACCAACAATGTTTGTTGATATATTCCAGCCAGTATTAAGCGCAAGCCCAGTCGTACCATCTAAAAGATCAACGGTGATTTTTGAGAGTTCATCAACAATAGGAATATGGTAGGCATTACCTTTTCCATCATTTTTGACGGTAAGTTTGTAGGTCAACGGTTGACCCGGTTCGTAATTTTTCTGATCTACGGTTTTTGTAAATGTAAGATGATAATCAAATGGCTTCACGGTAATACCACCAATGGTGATGTCACCCACAGCATCATCACGGACGACACCTTCAACGGTGTACAGCACATAATCACCACCCGCTACATCAATGGTGGTGCTGATATTTTCGTTATCTGCAACCACACCATCTAATGTACCGTCAGTGGTCCCTTCTCCGCCGTTTACATCGTCTTTATCAACCTTGACGGTAAACCCACTATCAAAAGGATTTGCACTTGATCCATCCATCAATAGGACGTTAATCCCTTTTATGTCTTCGTTCACACGATGGTTATTAAAGTAACCCGTTTGTGAAGACATTTTGACCGTATATTTAAGTGTGTCACCCGGAGTGTATTTTTGAGATTCAACACCATTAACATAAAGTTTTCTTGCTACGTTTGCTCCTGAACCTACTCGTTCCATTTCATGATGTGACACGTGGTTTTCTTGAGAGACTAGTCCTTTATCCCTGTACACATATGCGTCGTTCCCTAAAATATTAGAAACAACGTTGTCTTTGATTTTTGCTTTAATCTTGAAGGTACGTTCTTCACCACCATCTAAGCTAAACGTCTTATCGTCGCCACCAAGGGGGTAGATAAAATCATCATTGGTGGCGGCACTCCAGCCTTTGCCGTCATCGTAATCGAACTGCCAGCTTTCAAATGGAGATTGACCCTGTAAATCAGCAAAACGATTATTTTTTAAGTTCGCCAACGTTGAGCGTATTTCATTTAATGGGTCAAAGACTTTGAGTTTCTCAGCTGTATTAGAGCTGTTATTCAATAAGGTAATGAAATACGTAACTTCTTCGCCCGGTGAAAATCGAGTTCTATCTGCAGTCTTTAGAATTGAGACGTTCAATTTGGAGTCTGCGTTGTCACCAATTTCAGCGGTCGCGGATTGATCAAGGTTATTGACAGGATCGTGGATCTCTACCGTATTGGATATTTCAAATTTCTCATAATCGCTTCGGACTAAACCACGAACTGTATAGCCCACAAAACCAAGACCATCACTAGTCTTTGGATCRATATCTACCTTAGTGCTGATATTTCCATTATCAGGATAGTTAGACTTAGAACCCGCGTAACTTCCTGTTTTATAAGTCGTGTTGTTATTATCCGTTTTGGAGGTAATTTCCCATTTTTCAAACGCATTTAGGCCGATTATGTCATCATCAACTTTAACTTCATTGGCATAACCTGAACCTCGGTTGTACACCATGATGTCAAACGAAACCCACTCTCCAGGGATAAACTTTTCATCTTTAGTTGTTTTAACAACGACCACATCAGGCTCTTTTGGCGAAACCGTTACGCTATCTGAAACCGAGGTCTGGCTGTCAGAATCAGGTGTTTGCACATCCACCTTATTAGTAAAACGGCCATATAGGATCTCATTGCTCACAGAACGGTCTAGTTGTCCGATAATGGTATATACAATCTTCACGTTTGGTGGGATCTGAGCCGTAGTATCCAGATCGTTATTGTCACTAAATGAACCAACATCTGTGAATGTCGCATTACCATTTAATAGTGGGTTATCTGAAATGATCTCAGCACTAACTGTCCATGAGCTGAATACTGCTTTCGAGTCCTTGTTCGGCTCTAATAATCCAGCCGTGATTTTTGAGATTTCGTCTTTTATGTGAACATTGGTCGCGTAGCCATTCCCAGCACGGTTAACAACATTGATTTGATACATAACGGTGTCATCTAGCTTGGAATAACGGCTACCGTCGTGATGGAAGCTGCCAGAAGATCCAACTTTTACTCGCTTATCCAAATCGATCTCGAAGTCATACGGATCAGATCCAGTGTCTGCATATACGGTACCGTCGACAGTGACACTATTTTTAATATGACCGTTTGCAAGTGGGTTAGTTTGAGCGACCACTGTATATTCAATATAAGAGTGAGGGGCAATTGTTGCCTTAACATCAAGGATTTCAGGGTCTTTAATTGAACCCGATATTCCTGTGTTAGAAGCAGTTGAAATACTGCCGTCAGATTGCTTCGCAATTGCGGTGACTTCCCAACTGCGGTATGCATTAACTTCTTTCCCATTCACTCCCGTCGTTTTTACATTTGCTAGGTCATCTAACACAGCGACTTGGTCTGCAAACCCATCGCCATCGTTATTAATTTGTATTGTATAAGTCAGCGTTTGACCAGAAGAGTAATAACGAGAATCAACGACTTTGCTTGCTCGCAAATTGTCTTCTGGCATTTGCACGCCCGAACCATCCTCACTGATATCATCGTTACACGACGGGCGGTTATCCACGATTAAACCAACACTGGTATCACTGACTTGTGCTGTCAGTTTGTAGTGGATCTCTTTTCCTGGAGCAATATCGGGGGACAATATGACTTCTGAGGTCATCCATTGATTGTAATTGTATAACCCCGGATCAGAGCCTTGTGAATCTTCCCCTGATACGGCTTCTRGTTTCCACTGAGAGAACGCTTGCCCTAAGCCTGCCCCTGAGGCCTGCTCGGTTTGAACACAAGTAAGGTCATCAACAATAAGTAGGTTATTAGCGAAGTACTTTGAGGAAGTATTTTTCACCGTGATGTCATATTCAACATTTTGTCCCGGTATATATTCCGACGCTTTAGTGGTTTTGTTTACTTGAATATTCGGGTCAGGAAAATACAGAACTTGCTCTGCAATAAGCTGCTCATTAATTTGAGAGTCGACGATTAGCATACCGGTTTCATCTTCGACTGAAGCATCAAAACCGATTAAGGAACCTATCGTGACTGGCGAGAATGTAGCCGTGATCTTATAAGTGATAGACTCATTCGGATAAAGCGAAACAGTATCATCGACATTGATATCACTTTGCTCACCCACCGCTTTATAATTTGATTTTGATTGAGTGCCAATATCACTAACTTTCACTTTCCATGAGCTAAACGGTTGACCAGTTACATCACTATGATCAAAGTGACTTTCTAAATCATTGGCAAGCCCATTATTGGTGGTGAGTTGCGCGATATTTTGTTTTACATGGTAGTCGTGCGCGATACCTTGCCCCGTATTAGAGACAACAACGGTAAACACTCGCTCTTGATTGATAAGATAAGGATTGGCTGAGTTTAAGGTATGCGTAATTTCTACATTCGGGCGAGCAGCTGGTGTTGTCAATTCAACACTCGGTTTGTCCCCTTCTTTCGTTTGTGCCGTCGCTTGGGTGACTATGTCACCGACCAGTCCATCAGACACTTTAGCCACAACGGTATAAGTAACGGAGCCACCAACGCCAATTGCCGCACCAGACACGGATAGATCACCTGAAGATGTATAACTTCCCGCCTTACTTCCTGTCCCAGATACTTGAGCGGATATTGATACCGAACTGAACGCATTAATAGGGCTTCCAGAGATACTTAAAGCTTGCAGAGACGCAAAAGGCTGTTCGACCTTTAGGTGCTGAACAGTGTAACTTCCGGTATTGGTCAATTTCAGTGTATAGGTGAGATTTTTATTAATTAGATACTCTGATTTATCGACACTCAATTCTATATCATATTGATAAGGTACAGGTTCGATGGTCACAACACTGCTAGGGGAAGCACTCTCTTCTACTCCACCAACATTTGCTTTAACTGCCGTATCACGACCTAAAACGATATCGCCAACGATATCTTCGGTGACTTTAGCTTCAACATGATAGGTAATTTTTCCTGAAGGGAATAACTTCGCGTCAGTGACAGTTAAATTACTGTTACTGCTCACATAGGTTCCTGCGTTCGAACCCCATGAGTGTGAATCTGTAATGGTTAGCTCACTAAACGCTTTACCCGTCCCGCTTAGTGTTGCACTTTGAGTGTCCCAGATTAGATCTTCAACAGAAATGCCATTGATGACTTTTTTCGATGTGTTCTTCAGCTCAATGTCATAAGAAATGGTTTGACCATTTTCATACACCGTTTCAGGTGTAGAAACGTTAACTTCAATAGTCGTAGAAGCTAAAGCTTGAAATGAGAAGACACTAAATAGCAGAAAAACGAATACCGATAGATAATTTCTAATAGAGCTCATTAACAATATAACCTTAACTATCCAATTAATATGAACTGAAAATGTAATAGATTCGCGGGGGTGAGTTAATTTGAAGAAGCACTCATATTCAACCGACCAAAAGAATCAAAACGCAGCATTATCCTCTCCAACGTCATCTCAATGTCACAAGTGTGTCAAAATGTTTCAGCGTATAGAATAATATTAAACACTATCTAATAGAGAAATTGGAATGTTCGAAACAGATAGTGGTTAGCAAACCATAGCGCGAAGTCAATCATTTAACAKCCATAGCACTTATATTTTGCAACAAACATAACAACAAAATATGCCTTCAAACGCACATTCCCTTCCGGTATGGCTCACTGTATTTTTAAAGGCTTCGTACTCATATATAAATACAAAGCTATCAACTCATTACCTTCTATTGTTCCTTTAGTTGTCTATGAAGTGGCTGTCTTTATCACAATGTACGAATACGTCATTGATTGAAAAATCATATTGAAGGTTATAAATGAGACAAAAAAAAGCCGAGCTATTAAATAGCTCGGCTTTTTTATATCAGGTCTATGTACTAGGTATTATTCCCAGTCAAGAATTACCTTACCAGACATACCAGAACGCATCATGTCGAAGCCTTTCTGGAAGTCATCCACTTTGTAGTGGTGAGTAATGATTGGTGTTAGATCTAGGCCAGATTGAATCAATGAAGCCATCTTGTACCAAGTTTCAAACATCTCACGACCGTAAATACCTTTGATAACCAAGCCTTTAAAGATTACTTGGTTCCAGTCTACTGCCATGTCTGATGGTGGAATACCTAGTAGAGAGATCTTACCACCGTGGTTCATGTTCGTTAGCATGCTGTTGAACGCAGATGGGTTACCAGACATTTCTAGGCCTACATCGAAGCCTTCAGTCATGCCCAGATCAGACATTACGTCTTCAAGCTTCTCTTCCATCACGTTTACTGCGCGAGTTACACCCATTTGACGGGCAAGGTCTAGGCGGTATTCATTTACGTCAGTAATTACAACGTGACGAGCACCAACGTGCTTAGCAACAGCAGCAGCCATGATACCAATTGGACCAGCACCAGTGATTAGCACGTCTTCGCCTACTAGGTCGAAAGAAAGCGCTGTGTGTACTGCATTACCAAACGGGTCAAAGATTGACGCTAGATCGTCAGAAATTTCTGCAGGGATCTTAAATGCGTTGAACGCTGGGATCACAAGGAACTCAGAGAATGCACCAGTGCGGTTTACACCAACACCTGTTGTATTACGACAAAGGTGAGTACGGCCGCCACGACAGTTACGACAGTGACCGCATGTGATGTGACCTTCGCCAGATACACGGTCGCCGATTTCAAAACCACGAACTTCTTGGCCGATGCCAACAACTTCACCCACGTATTCGTGACCTACTACCATAGGTACTGGGATTGTGTTTTGTGACCACTCATCCCAGTTGTAGATATGTACGTCTGTGCCACAAATTGCAGTTTTCTTAATACGGATAAGAAGATCATTATGACCCATTTCAGGTTTTTCAACCTCGGTCATCCAAATGCCTTCTTCAGGCTTAAGCTTAGAAAGTGCTTTAATTTTCATAATGTTACCTAACTCATCTCGCCTTACTAC
>NZ_JAKJSW010000083.1:0-18127 GCF_050337375.1 Vibrio makurazakiensis
CGTGGTGTTTTACGTCGTGCTCTTAATTGGCGTTGGGCTGCTCCTATTATCATTATTGCGTGTATGGGCGGCAGCTATGGCTTGATGCAACAAGTGCCATCACAGCTGACTCCACAAGAAGATCGCGGTGTTATCTTTGCGTTTGTTCGTGGTGCCGATGCAACCAGCTACAACCGCATGTCCGCTAACATGGATATTGTGGAAGAGCGTTTAATGCCATTGCTTGGTCAAGGTTTCCTAAAATCATTCAGTATTCAATCACCAGCGTTTGGTGGTAATGCCGGCGACCAAACTGGTTTCGTTATCATGATCTTGGATGATTGGAATGAGCGAGAAGAAACAGCGCAAGAAGCTTTGGGCGCGGTTCGTAAATCTTTAGCTGGTATTCCCGATGTGCGTGTTTTCCCATTCATGCCTGGGTTCAAAGGGGGCTCAAGTGAGCCTGTTCAATTCGTTCTTGGTGGTTCTGATTACACCGAGCTACAGAAGTGGGCAGAAATCTTAAAGCAAGCTGCTGAAGATTCACCAATGATGGAAGGTGCGGACATTGATTACTCAGAGAAAACACCAGAGCTATTGGTTACGGTAGACAAACAACGCGCAGCTGAGCTCGGCGTCAGTGTTTCAGATATATCAGACACCTTAGAAATTATGCTTGGTGGTAAGAGTGAAACTACGTTCGTTGATCGCGGTGAAGAGTATGATGTGTATTTGCGTGGTGATGAGAACAGCTTCAATAACGCAAATGATCTAAGCCAGATATACATGCGAACTCAATCAGGTGAATTGGTGACTTTAGACGCCTTAACCCACATTGAGGAAGTGGCATCGTCGATTCGTTTGTCTCACTATAACAAGCAGAAATCGATCACTATTAAAGCGAACTTAATGGAAGGTTATACTCTAGGTGATGCCTTGGACTTTCTTGATGAGCAAGCTATTGAACAGTTACCTGGTGATATTTCTGTAAGTTATTCTGGTGAGTCTAAAGACTTCAAGGAAAACCAATCGAGTATCTTGGTTGTGTTTGCTTTGGCGATGCTCGTTGCTTACTTGGTTCTTGCTGCACAGTTTGAAAGTTTCATTAACCCGCTAGTTGTGATGTTCACGGTTCCTATGGGAATCTTTGGTGGCTTCCTTGGATTGGTGTTAATGAGCCAAGGCCTCAATGTTTATAGCCAAATTGGTATGATCATGTTAATCGGCATGGTAACTAAAAACGGTATTTTGATTGTGGAGTTTGCTAACCAACTTCGTGACCGCGGTATCGAGTTTGAAAAGGCGATCATTGATGCTTCAGCTCGACGCTTACGTCCGATCATGATGACCGCATTTACAACGTTGGCAGGCGCGATTCCATTGATCACTTCAACGGGGGCTGGCTACGAAAGTCGTGTTGCAGTGGGTACGGTTATCTTCTTTGGTATGGGCTTTGCGACTTTAGTTACGTTGTTCGTTATCCCTGCTATGTATCGATTAATTTCAGGTTCAACTCGTTCTCCTGGTCATGTTGAAGCGGTTCTAAATAAAGAACTTAGCCATGACAACGTGGGTAGAACCTCTCACGGTTAATTGACTGGTCGTAAATTAATCTATTGATATTAATGTAACAATATAGAAAAGCCTGCGTTTGCTGCTAGCGAATGACAGGCTTTTTTTGTATAACTGCAAGATAATAAAATGACTGTGAATTCGTACGAATCAAAAAGGAAAGTAAAGTGGCTGAATTTAAATATAAAAACCTATCTCAAGAAGAGCAAGATAAACTAGATGCTGCRACTTTTCGTCGCTTGCTTGCGCACCTAGATGATAATAAAGATGTTCAAAACATCGACTTGATGATTCTTGCCGGGTTCTGCCGCAACTGTTTCAGCAAATGGTATAAAGCTGAAGCTGAGCAACAAGGCTTAGATTTAGATATTGATGATGCTCGTGAGCGTGTATACGGCATGACTTATGACGAGTGGAAACAAAATCACCAGCCTAAAGCAACGCCAGAGCAACTTGCAGCCTTCGAAGCAAAACAAAAACCAGAGTAATCGCTCCTAGCTTTTTCTTTAAGGGCGGGCAGATTGAAACCGAAAAATATCAATTAGGTATCGTTACTTTTCGAAGGGGAGTGGTAGCTAAGACTTAGTGCTTAAGTTAAATCGTTTAGCCTTACGGGGTGAACGGTTGAAAGCAAAAGAGCCCAAGTTGGGCTCATCAATGCTTCTTGGTTACGCTAACTATTAAGAACATATCCATATGTAAATTTTGGTTGTTGATATGCAGATGCTAACAACGACCAAAATATCCTTAACACTCTCAGAAATCTGCCTTCCAATGGTTGAAAAACTAAGAGGCTCTCCAATGAAGTAACTTCAGTGTAAAGAGCCTCTATGACAGTTTTTATTTTTATTTATTAAAGCATTATGACGTTGTAGTGTTTTGAACTTTCTAATTTAGGCCAATTCACCTGTTTGCGCGAAAGCTTCTAGCTTCAACATGTAAGGCTGAAGGTCGCCAATGTTATTACTGACCCATTCATCGTTGAAGTAAGTGTCTAGGTAACGTTCACCGCTGTCGCATAGCAGAGTCACTATAGAACCTTTCTCTCCACGCATTTTCATTTCGCTTGCTAACTGAAGCACGCCGTACATATTGGTGCCCGTTGAAGCCCCGACTTTTCGGCCAAGAATGTCAGAAAGCCAATGGGTTGTAGCAATGCTTGCCGCGTCTGGAATTGTACGCATTTCATCAATCACACCTGTAATGAAACTTGGTTCTACGCGTGGTCGCCCAATCCCTTCAATTTTACTGAATTTGTCACCAGTGAGGTTTACGTCACCTGTTTTGAAAAAGTCATGGAAAACCGAGTTTTCTGGGTCGACAACGCATAGTTTCGTTTCATGCTGTTGATAACGAATGAACCGCCCAATAGTTGCTGAGGTGCCACCAGTACCCGGGCTCATGACAATCCACGATGGAACGGGGTGATCTTCCATTTCCATTTGATTGAAAATTGAGTTAGCGATGTTGTTATTCCCACGCCAGTCGGTAGCTCGCTCAGCGTAAGTAAATTGATCCATATAATGACCATCAAGCTCCTGTGCTAAACGGCGAGATTCAGCATAGATTTGATCTGAACGGTCAACTAAGTGCGCTTTACCGCCATAAAATTCAATTTGCTCAATTTTCTTCTTCGCGGTGCATTTGGGCATAACAGCAATAAATGGAAGCCCAAGGAGTCGAGCGAAATACGCTTCTGACACCGCAGTGCTGCCAGATGAAGATTCAATGATGGTTGTTTCTGGGCCAACCCAACCATTACAGATAGCGTATAAGAAAAGAGAACGCGCTAACCTATGTTTTAAAGAGCCTGTTGGATGGGTGCTTTCATCTTTTAGATAAATATCAATCCCTTCAATACTTGGCAGGTCGAGCTTGATTAGATGCGTATCTGCAGAACGTTGATAATCGGCTTCAATTTTACGAATAGCATTGTTAATCCATAAATGATCAGTACACATAGTAAACTCCGCTGGCTAAGATTAAGGCTCTTAATTTGTTGGTATGACTCTAATTTAGCGGTAATTGTGGAGAAAAACTTTGCCTAATTTGCTCTAACTTGACTAATATGTGGAAAAATATTCTCTTTTAAAGTGATTTGGTGAAACTGTGATCGACACTGTAGATAAAAAAATCCTAGGATTACTTCAACAAGATAGTACCTTGTCTTTGAGTGATATTTCAGAAGCTGTCAATTTAACGACAACCCCTTGTTGGAAAAGGCTTAAACGCCTTGAAGAGGACGGCGTCATTGAGAAACGAGTCGCTTTACTTAACCCTGAAAAGTTAGACCTGTCGTTTACTGCGTTCGTGCTTATTAAAACCAGTGATCACTCACAGGAGTGGTATGGCCGTTTTGTGCACACTGTGTCTGA
This sequence comes from Vibrio makurazakiensis, assembly GCF_050337375.1. NCBI lineage: Bacteria > Pseudomonadati > Pseudomonadota > Gammaproteobacteria > Vibrionales > Vibrionaceae > Vibrio > Vibrio makurazakiensis. The sequence continues at coordinate 3,927 of NZ_JAKJSW010000083.1, forward strand.
CTTTCCAGAAGTGATGGAATTCTATCGCATGGCGGGAGAATACGATTACATGATGAAAGTACAAGTCAAGGATATGAAGTGTTTTGATGAGTTCTATAAACGTTTAGTGAATAGTATTGATGGCATTTCTAATGTCACTTCTACGTTCGCCATGGAACCACTAAAATATACAACGGCATTACCTATTTAACGGCTGTTTGACGAAAGAAAGGAAATCTTATGTTGGCTCGAATTTCAATGGCAGTTCAATTGCTGCTCGCCGTTTCTATCTTTTATTTAGGTTACTCTATTTACACCTTCACCAATAAAGTGGGCGAAGTTGTTGATACCTACCCAAAAATAATCTCAGACTTATCAGTGATCACTAAAGATCTTAAAGTGGAAGAGTGGCTAGAATTCGCTGGGCATGTCGATGAGCTCGCACCACAGGTTTTAAATACAGTAGAAGACGTTAGAAAGACGATTGAAGAAGTGAATCAAACCGTTGCGTCTGTTGATAGCAAAATTCCAAGCATTTTGACTGAGGTCGAAAGTGTTAGAACCCAAGCTTTACCTCAAGTATTGTCGGAAGTTGAACGCGTCAGAGTTGACGTTATTCCTCCAACTTTGGCGGAATTGAAGAGCTATCGCTTAGACGTTATTCCCCCAACCCTTATTGAAAGTAAAGGTTACCGTGAGCAAACCATTCCAGCAGTTGTAATGGAGTCTGAACATCTAAGGAGTGATATTCCGGTTATCCTCGCAAAAGCGGATCAAGTAGTTGAAAAGAGTAAACTACTGGCTCAACAAGCTACTCAAGGTGCGGTAGAAGGGACCGTTAAAGGGGTAGTGCTTTCGCCGCTCAATTTGTTGCGTGATGCGGGCAATGAGATTAAATCCAAAGTAAACGAACAATCAGCGCCATAGTATTGGAAATCATTGTTTTGAAAGTGTCTTTTTCAACGTTAGCCAATTGAATGAAGATATTTGATTGGCTAGGTGAATGTAAAGCTGGGTAAAGACTAAGGCAACTCTCTTCATTGCTTCTAAGCTTAAATTGTGTATTCAATAGGACGAAGCCAATGACCCTTTTTATAAGCTCTTACATCAATACCTCGCGCTTTTTACGCATAGTTGCTATGCCATGTATTTTTATATTGTCAGGGTGCAATAGTAGCTCTGAAGGCACAACCAGCGCAGCAACAGCCAGCGATATTACCAACATCATGCTCAGTAAGACTTCTGGTGATTGCGAACAGTATCTGGGGAGCTTTACAGCATCAGCCAATGATGTTCAGCGTTCTTTGCTCTTTACTGGACTTCTCTCTATCACTTCCAGTGGTAGTAAATGCATTATTCAATCGAATGCCATTCCCAATCATGATTTCAATGATCATTCAGCGTCATTCGCTACTAATGTTACTGAGCAAAGCACCAGTTATGAATTTACAGCGAACCCAACACAAGCGGGAGCAAGTACAGATTTAAGTTTAAGTGTGTCGGAAGTGATTTTACTTAACGGAGTAAAAATCGATTTATTAGCTGCGGCATGTTACGACGTTGGGAGTGAGCCTCTTGGCCAAGAGAAGATAGGTTGCGGCCAAGACCAGATAAATAWTCCATGGCGTTACGACCCTATGTCGAACCTCAATTCATTTGGTACCGATCAGCATAATGCTCATGTTCAACCAACAGGGGAGTACCATTACCATGGTAATCCGATGGCCCTGTTTGTTCAAAATTGCGCTGGTGGTGAGGCGTCACCCGTTATTGGCTTTGCTGCGGATGGTTTCCCTGTTTACGGCAGTTGTTATTTAGACTCTTCTGATAACCAGGTAAAAAAAGCGACGTCGAGTTATCAGCTAAAGACTGGAGCACGTCAAGCCGTTGCGAGCTATACCACTCCTGTCAGTGGGCAAGGCGTCGTGGTAAGTGCTAACTATGATGGTCAGTTTCGAGGCGATTGGGAATATACCGTGGCCCTTGGCACTTTAGATGAATGTAATGGTATGACCGTAAATGGGCAATATGGTTATTACGTTACAGACCAGTTCCCTTGGGTGGTGAATTGCTTTAAAGGCAGTGTAGACAGTTCGTTTAGCGCCTTTTCTAACGTGAGAACTCATACTCATTAGAGGGGCTTTTTAAGCAATCCAAAAGAGAAAAGGGCTCTGAATCAGAGCCTTTCCTTTTATCTATTTGTCGAGAACATTACCTGATTATTTGGTAAAGCGCATGACACCTTCTTGAACAGCAGTCGCAACCAATTCACCTTTCTGGTTATAAACCTCACCACGGACTAACCCTCTAGTGTTACTCGCAGTTGGGCTTTCAATGGCATAGAGCAACCATTCATCCATCTTAAATGGACGATGGAACCAGATAGAGTGGTCAATAGTCGCGACTTGGAAATTCGGAGTCATCAAAGATACCCCATGCGGGTGAAGCGCAGTAATTAAGAATCCCCAGTCAGAAGCGTAAGCTAGCAGGTATTGATGGATTAATTGGTCTATCGGCATTTCACCGTTCGCTCGTATCCACAGATATTGCTTAGGGTCTGCTTTCTTAGGGTTGAGAGGGTTCACGACCGTGACCGGACGCATCTCAATAGGTTTCTCACCACAAAATGTYTTGCGTAGTTTTTCTGGCAGGTATTCAGCGATGTGGCTCGCCAGTTCAGTCTCTGATGCGAAGTTCTCAGGGCCGGGAATTTCTGGCATTGTGTTTTGGTGCTCAAACCCTGGTGAGTCACCATGGTATGAAGCCGTAAGGTAGAAAATTGGGCGTCCGTTTTGGATAGCTTTTACTCGGCGCGTACTAAAACTTCTTCCATCACGTAAATTCTCCACATCATAAATGATTGGTTTTTCAGGATCTCCTGGGTAGAGGAAGTAACTATGGAAAGAGTGGACACTTCGGTCATCGTCAACAGTATATCGAGCCGCAGATAAAGCTTGTCCAATGACTTGGCCACCATACACCTGTGGTAACCCTAAATTTTCACTTTGCCCTCTGAATAGCCCTTCTTCAAGCTTTTCTAGTTGAAGCAAACTTAGTAGTTCTTGTAATGGTTTACTCATCGCCTGAATCTCTCACTGAAAAAAGTAATATAGAATAATTGTTGTTTTTCTAACTTAGTCAAATAACTGTCAATAAATCATAGGGTTTCAAGACAGATTAATAAAGGGCTCATATACTAAGCGTACATTTAGTTTAATACTTGAATATAAAATTGAAGAGAGATCTTATGAGAAAGGCCCTGTTTTTAATGGTAGCAGCCATCGTTGCGAGTATCGGATTAGTTGGTTGTCAGTCAGAACCGCAACCTCAACTTGAAGTAAGCAGCATTCAAACTATTGAAGGAACGGTGAGTTACCGAGAGCGTATTGCCTTACCAGAAGGGGCGCTAGTAACGGTTACACTTGAAGATATATCTCTTGCTGATGCACCCGCGATGGTTATTGGTAAACATCGTTTCGAAACTAACGGGCAGCAAGTACCTATTGCTTTCTCTCTAGATTTTGACAGCCGAAAAATCAAGCAAGGACACCGCTACAATGTACGCGCGAAAATCGAAGTAGATGGTCGCCTGCGTTTCACGACAGATACCATAGTACCTGTCGTTAACGATGAAGCTGAAACTCTGAAAGTAGACTTACGTTTGGTTGGTGTTCGATAGAATAGCAATTAGCTAACCTCTATTACCTAGCAACAGAAGGCAGTCTTATGGCTGCCATCTGTATAATCTTAATTTGATTTTCCCTGTATCACTCACTTCAATACCTTCTGCTTCTAATTGCACTTTTTGTCTTGTAAAGGATTCACCTTTTAAAGAAATCTCACCTTTACTATTTATTACCCTAAACCACGGAAGCTTGGAGTCTTTGGGTAAGTTTCCTAACGCTTTTCCAACATGTCTTGCATAGCCTGGGAAACCTGAAAATTGTGCTATATCTCCATAAGTTGAGACTTTTCCATATGGAATTTGGTGAATTACTGCAAAGATTTGTGAATGGAATTGGTCCATACTAAAACGTCCTAGTTCAGAATTGCCACGGATTGGTAGAAGGAGAGAGCTATGGTATTTTCAACATTTCAATTCTTGATCACAACTCTTTTAGCTGTGGTTTGCGCGCGCGCTATTGGTTTAAGTGACGGGGACATCCCTGTTCTTGCATTGGTGATCCCTGCATTATGGATCCTCCCACAAGGGGGCGTTGCTGGCCTTGCTTTATTGGCTGCTATGACCGTATATGGTATGACTCTGCCATTACAACCTATAACTCTTTCTGTCAGCGTATGGGTTCTTTTTCCGCTACTTATGGTGGTCTTCTCCAAACGAAGTAGTGTGAGTGTTCTGGTCATCGCTGGGCTCATAGTCGTCACTCTCCAAGTTGGTATTATGGTGACACAATCAGCGGGTAAGTTATCAGGCACACCTTGGGTTACTATCCTACAGACTGTCGCAATTTGTGTTATCTGGTGGTCGGCAAATCATCTGAAACCAACAAGTCGTCATAGCTGGTGGTCTCTTGGTTTGATACTTCCGTTATGGATAGCAGATTTGCCTTATGCTGCACTCGTGGCGTTAAGTATTACCGGCATTATGGCGTCCATGGAAATGCTAACTAAACTAAAAACATTTCGTTGGAATAAACTTTTATGCTGGACACTACCGACGGTTGCTTTTGCAGTACTGGTTGTAACCCCTAGTATTGAAGTGCCTAGCCCAGTATTTGTTGTATGGTTGTGTTTACTTGCTACCGCGTGGATGACAGATTACATCATTAGAGCAGAGGTAGAACAAGATACCGATTAACAGCTAATAACATTAAAGGTGTCGGCTTACACCTTTATTAACGTAAATACAAATATTATAAGAGAGTCACCAGTGCGTCATTTAGATAGGCTTATCTATTTACTGTCCTTTGTGTTTTTTAGCGCTTGGGGGGCACCAGAAAATACAGAAAAAGCATCCTATACAGTAGCAACAGAAGCTGATGATATCGTTACAAGAGTATTGTTTGACTCCATAGCGACTGAATTTGATATTCGTATTAACTATCAAGATTTTGATAGTTTTGATGCGATCCTCAAATCTGTTGAGCTAGGAAAAAGTGACTTCGCCGCGAATGTGACTCATACACAAGAGCGAGCTAAGCGTTTTGATTATTCCCCCCCCACGAATATCGAATATACCTTTCTATACAGTAATACAGAGAAACCGCTGGAAGAGCTTGAAACACTCGGAGTACCTAAAAACACTATCTATGGCTCTCTGATTAAGGCGCTGTACCCAGAAATTAAGCTCATTGACTACGAGGGGCATGATCATGCCAAAAGCCTCCTGTTAACCAATCAAGTACAAGGCATTGTTGATGCGATTAATCAGCTAAAACCAATGCTGCTTGCAGGGTTCAGCTCACAATTACTGAATAATGATATCGCGATTAAACCAGTATCTATTGTTGCTCCTAAAGGGAAATACCAAACCGAACTGAACCAGTTTACTGAGTTTATTCATAGCGAAAAAATACAGCGACTACTACGTGAGTCGATAGCTGAATATCAGTATGACTTAAGGCGAGATGCCCTAAGAGGGATGGTGAAGGCAAGTGGTATTGCGTTAGATCAGCCTGTTACGGTAAAGCTTGAAAATGTATATCCGTATGCTCAGTTTGATAGCACTGGCGAAACATATGGACTCAGTGCTGAAACGGTATTTGAAGCGTGTGAATTACTGACATTAAATTGCCAACTTGTGAGTACTCCCCATGAAACATGGGAAAGCATGTATGGCGATTTTATCGCGGCGGAAATTGATATTATCGCGCCTTTAGTTGTTTCAGAGTCGAGAAAGCTGATAGCAAACTTTACACCATCTCATTTTCTATCTGAGACTATCTTAGTAAAACGAGTCGGCTATAAAAATGGTGTGTACCAAAATATATCAGAACTGATTTCAGAGAGAGTTGGGGTTATCAACGACGACTATTTTGATGAACTATTAAGTCAGCTTTTACCCAATAAAACGTTAGTGTATTACGATAGCCAAGAAGAAATGCTTTCAGGGTTGTTGAACAATGAGATTGATTACCTTCCAATTGGTAGGGCGGGGTTGAGCCATATATTTCGAGAGCAAGGCTTATTACAAATAACCGAAGATTATTCTATCGACGCCATTGTTCAATCAGAGATCGCGATTGGAATAGTAAAGAGTGAGCGTGGTGCTTTGCTCACACCGTTGTTTGAACGCGCGTTGCAGATTATTGATACCGAAAGAATAAATAGCCAGTATGTTCAACTGCCTGATTGGCGTGAGACTTTAGAAGCTGAGCAGATGTTCGCGAAAAGAACTCAAGTCCTGTTGATTCTTGTCATCATATTCTCACTCGTTGCGGCAATGTTTTTGCACCATCAATCCAGAACAGACAGCTTAACTCGTTTACGTAACCGTCGAAGTTTACAGTCTAAATATAAGAAGAATATAAAATCGTGGCATACGGTCGTATCACTCGATATTAATCACTTCAAGCAAATAAACGATACTTATGGCCATGAAGTGGGTGACCTCGTTTTACAACGCTATGCCGACAAAATAAGTAAAGTATGGAATGGTCGAAGCTACCGAGTGGGTGGTGACGAATTTATTCTTATAGGTGATGTGAGAGGTCAGGTTCTCTCGCGGGTTATAGAAGAACTCAATCATCTAATGTTTACGAGTAGTCGAGATAAAATCTATCTTAAAGTGACCGTTTCAGTCGGAGTGTCAACAAATAGAACAGCAGGCAAGAACCTTAGAGACATATTACGTACTACAGACAAAGCGATGTATCAGTCTAAGGAACGCTCAGGAGGCACCTGTACATTTGTAAATGAGGTAGGGGATAACATCTCAGCTTCTGTTGACGATGAACCAATAAAATGCAGCAAAATTGCATAAGGTTGATCGCTCAATGAACAGATTGTTTGAATAATCAACGGTTGAGCAAAAAAATGTTTAATAGGCGTTAGCAAGCCTTGCAATCGTTAGAGGTATGCTTGATAATCCAGTCACTCTTTGAGGCAAGCCTTTTAGAAAAAGAATCTATGGAGGCCCTGGTCCTCCCGCAACACTAACTTGTGAACTCGGTCAGGCCCGGAAGGGAGCAGCCGCAGCAGGCGACGTGTGTGCCGGGATGTGGCTGGGGCTTCCACCCATATAAAAAGCCGCTCTTAATGAGCGGCTTTTTGCTATCTGAAGCTTTTCAAATCTCTCGTTCTTCTTTCTAGCCCAAAAACGATTTATTCACTCTCTACATGTAGCGAGCTAGTGGATCATTCGCTAAGTTGATATTCAACAGCCTTCGATTTTAAAACCCTATATTTTGATAACAGCTGTTGCTTCCCTAGCTTTTCGTCACCAAAGAAAAAGCACTGATTATCCTTAAGTAACTCATACTTGTTTGTCAGGGTATCAATGATTAAATCGGATTTTTTAATGGTCATTGATGAACAAGACTTCCCATGAATATCGTCGAGTAGATCGAGAACGTGAGAGCGAAAGCTTTCAAGTTCGAACAGTATCTTCAAAGAATTTAGATTCTCTAAAGCGCTTTCCCAGCGTGCGTTTATTGCTTTCTGTAACTCGAGAACCTCTTTAGTAGCATTAATGGCTTCCAAATGTTGAAGTTTATTTTGGTAAGCAGCAAGGGCGCAGCGCTTTWCCAGTTTATATAATTCAAACTGTTCAACTTTAGGAGTCTTGGGTGAGTTTTGGAGTAAGTAATTGAAGAAAAACCGAGTCTCGAACCTTTCAATACCATGGAATAGTGGCGTATCGAGTCCATTACTATTGAACTGAGATTTAGGCTCGAATGGGTACATATAGCCGAAATCAAATAACCAAACTTTTTCATTATCATCGACCAAAATATTACCAGGGCAGAAATCCCATTCGAATAATCCGTTGATCTCTAAGTTGATGATTACTTCGAATATTTGGTTGAAAATAGTTTCGGTGAGTTTTGTTATCGGCGTACCGGCAATCCATGGTGATAATATAATTCCATCTTGAAAAGAAGCGAATTGAGTGTCGACGATAGACTGGAATTTCTTTGGATTAGATGTTTTTAAATCGGAGAGATCTATCCGGCGCTGAACTTCATTAAGGAAAGATGTTTGTCCGTCGATGTTTTGAACCAAGCTTTTAGGGCGCTTGGATTTGAGAGTCCAATCAATGCCATCCAGTCTGATGTGATAAACGATGGCTGTTAAGCCTGATTGAAACGTTTCAATAACGTAGGGAGAAAGCTCGGTTGTCTCTTTTAGCTGTTCTAGTGTTAACTGAAACGAATCTAAATTACCGAGTTCTAAGTTACCCCCACTATCTACGAAGTTTAATTGTGCTTGTTGGCGCTGTTGTTCGTGATTCACATGTCATACTCACAAAGAATTTATACTGTGAATATATCGATGAGCCTAGCCTACATACTGTGATGTGTTTCTTTTTTATAAAACGAAGATCAAAAATGGAGGCCTATTTGAAGCCTCCATTTAGTGTTTACCAGTGTGTGTTTAGTCTTTTACAGTCTTCATTACAGGACGGAATTTGAAAATCTGTTTTGGTGCTTTGGTAAGCAAGATACCGCAAAGTAATGGCAACATCAGGATTAGTGATTGCTGTGATAGCATTTCACCATTGATATACGCTGAGATTAACAATGCTACGACGGGGAAGATAAGGAAACAAATCGATGCTTGGAATGGCGTAGAGACTTGTCCTAATTTGAAGTAAGCAACAATGCCGCCAACACTTGCGATTAGCCCAAGGTAAACCACGGCTGAAATAGAGTCCCAAGTGAACGTTTGTACGTTTACATTTTCCCCTAGTGCCGAAACTGCAAATAGGAAGAGTGATGCGATGAAGCATGGTACAGCGTTGTATGTGAGTACTTGGATGTCTTTGCAATGCTTTTGAACCAGTACATACATGACTGCGTGGATAGCAACAGCCATAGCTAGGCAGATGGTACCGATTAGGTAGTCTTTTCCACCCATTTGCATTTCGTTACCAAGGATGAAACACAAGCTAACAACTGCTGTGATTAAGCCGAATACTTGATGTTTAGCAAGGCGTAGCCCAAGGAATAGCCCAGACATTAGCATGACAGCCACCGGCATGTTGGCAAAAATAATGGAAGCCAAACCCGACGAAATGTACTGCTCTCCGTAGATCATTAGTGTGAAAGGAATTGCGAAGTACATAAGGGCGACGATGATCACCCATTGCTGCTTGCCTTTAGGGAAGAAGAGCGGCTGACCAAAAACTTTGGCTAGTACTGCTAGTAAGGGAGCGGCTAGTAAAAAGCGTAATGCAGTCGCAAAAATAGGTGGGATAGAATGCAGAGCTACTTCCATTGCGAACCAAGTGGTTCCCCAGATTAAGCAAACTGAAATAAACAGCAGAAAGGTAAAAGACTTCGAATTCATGGTGACTACTCATTAATAATTATTGTAAATCATCGGCTTGTAGAGCCTTAATGACGTGTCACAGTATAAGGAGTTAGTCGGAGAAATATTTTGCTTTGTTATCTATATAATTAGGGTTTTGTGGAATAAAAATCCACAAAACTTAAATTTTGAATAATTATTTTCTCCCAATAAGTGCGAGACTAAAGGCATTGTTCTTTGTGTGGTTTATTTTGTGTTCAATGGGTAGAAGTGGCACTAAATATTTTCACCCAAGCTAAAGTAAGCAAGGATTTCATCTTCATTGTTATAGGTGACATCCATTCGTACATTGATGCGTTCTTGCCTCATCAGCCGATAGCGAAGACCTGCCCCAACCATTGCTAATGTACGGCTTTCTGAAAAACTCTTTTCTGGGCCTGCGACTTGTTCACCGAAGACCTTTCCAGCACCTGTCAGTGCAACCAAAGAGATATTATTTAAGAGTTGGCTTGAGGTACCGTGGATAGAGTAGCGATATTCAAGCTCTAGGTTCGTCATATGAGAAGCGACATAGTCACCAGCAATGAAGCCACGTTGAACATCTCGGCCTTGTCGACCATAAGTTGTATAAGCACTGGTTGGTGCATTATCAGCATCTATTAGATAACGAGCCACCCACTTACTCGCAATGATATGGTTGTCGTCGTGAGTTAAGCTGTAAAAGAGGCGATAGTCTGAGGCCAAAGATGAATAAGCTGCGTCATCTTTATTTCCAATCCATGTTCCGTGATCTTCGTAAGTCAGTTCAAATAGGAAGCCGTGATAAGGGTAGTAATAATGTTCTCTTGCATCCCATAAAAAGGAAAGTTTAGCCCCAATGTCGGACTCATACTCATCACTAAACCCTAGGAATTTCAACAGTGCACTATCGAGCCTCTTCTCTGAGCTAAAAAGAGTAGAGCTATAGTCTAAACCGATACCTACAAACATATTGTCATAGATATTGAAGTAAGTACTGCCGTCAAAGTTGATTTCTTTTTGTGTGGCTTCGATGACTCCGAGCAACTCAATATTTGTATATGAATAGCCAAATTCACTGACTACTCGTACCGCATCATTGTCGAGTAAAATATCGGTGTTGCCTTTGAGGAAGTAGCTCTCGTTACGAGTGTAGGTCAAAGTCGCAGAAAGAGTGGAAGATGTCTCGCTATTGTCGTCGGCATAAAAGCTATAGATAGGAACGATAGACAGCCCTGAATCGACACTCGGATCATAAAATGGAATAGCGATAACCTTAAATTGGTCATCCTTGCCTTCGTCAGATTTTTGCTTTGCCTCTACATCAAATGCAAACGATTGTGCAGAGAAAATAAATGCTAAACACATAGCAAATAAGCGGTAACGGTCCATCGAGATTATCTTCCAAAAGCTTTAAATGAGAGCAGTCATTGAGCTAGGCGATTGTCATTTCTCGCCTTTTTACAAAATGGCTATACGTATACCATACTTATAATGTGAGTCATAGTTTTATCGATGGTTTATGGCTGTATACATTATAGATACTTTTGGTTTCGGTCGGATATAAGGAGGGGATTTCAGAAACTTTTATGGAGAGGATAGGAATGAAAGCCCTGAAGTTACTCAGGGCTTAATGTTGCGTGTAAAGCACAAATGGGGCTAATTGATTAGCCGCTATAGAGTCAGAAGGAAATTAACCAACTGGTTGTATTCTTCATAGCTCTTGATTTGGTCTGCTTTGACGATGTATTTGTCGTTTACTAATACGCCAGGAACGCCCGTTAGGGTACTTGCTTCGAATTGTTTGTCGAAACGTTTCTGCATAGAGTTCACTGCAAAACTGTTGTACGCGGCATCAAATTTCTTAGCTTCAACACCATTATCAATGAACAACTGGCGAAGTGCTGCTTCATCTTTTGGCGCTTGGCGTAATTGATGAATTTGGTTGAACATCGCAGGTACCATTTCTTTCTCTACACCTAGAGACATCATTGTTGCGTAAGACTTGGCCATCGGTACTGCCATATTGTTACCCATGAAGGCAACGTGTACTTTTTCAAAGCTTGCGCTTTCTGGTAGCGATGGTTTTAAGTTCTCGACTACAGCTTCAAATTTAAAGCAATGAGGACAGTAAAAAGAGAAGAACTCCGTCACTGTTGGCTTCTTCGCTTTTTCAACTTCAAGAACTTTGTAGTGTGTGCCTTCTTCAAACTGTGCAGCGTTCGCAGTGAAAGCCAAGATAAGTGTGCTAAATAAAGTAAATAGTTTTTTCATTTGTTAATTTCCATAAATTCAAAATGTTAAATGCCTATCTTGAGCCTAATTACTCAAGTTATGACGAGTTAAAGTATTGAACTTCAAGAAATTGGAGGGCGGTAGAGTAGTTGTGTTCGTAGTATCGGTTTAGAAATGGGTTCGTCACTGATCAAAGCAAGAGACTGCGTTTGCTTAACGTTCCCTTCGATGGAGCGAAGCGATGACATTTTAAGCAAGCAACTTGAGCTTGAGCAGTGAGGTTCAACTTTATGTTGATCTAGTTCTTGTTCTGGACAGTTAAGATGTAGGCTTAATTCTTGGTGATCTTCAGCCACTGAACTTTGTTGGGCTATTTTCAGTATATTGTTGCTGGCATTCGCACTGGCTACAACACTGGTAGAAAGCATTGCAAATAAGGTGAAAGCCGTAATCCAAATTGTGTTAATCAATTTTGGCATCGAATAATACTAGTTAATATAAAGAAATGAACATCTAAGGAGCCTAATGATACATCAAGTTAATCTTACTGGGTTCTTTGTTCGATAAATATTTGATGTAGATTCACTGAGATCTGCTGATTAGTTTGATTGCTCGGTTTGATATTGTTTCAAGAACATCTCAACAGCGGAGCCAATGACACGTTTCTGTTGCTCTTCATCTGGAAAAGGCGCATGCCCCATAACTTGTGGCCAAAAAGCAAACGCCTTAATCAAACTGATAAATTGAGTCGCTGCAAAATCGGGGTTATCGATGGTGAGTTTATTGACTGCTATTGCTTCTTTGATCCAGCGAGTGAGTCCGCCTTCTGCTTGAGCAAACTTTTCCATTCCCTGTTTTGCTAACGTTTCATTGTTGAAGTATTCAGCAAGTAGCACTCGTGAAAGGCTTAGGAAGCCATCAGAATTTAATAGAGCAACTTCTTGATAAGCGATATCCATTAACTGTTTTTCTAATGTGAGCTCATTGGAAAAGGGGTATTCAGTGGCTGCGAGACCTTTATTCCACATATCAGTTAAGATGGTATTGAAAAGGATCTCTTTACTGGCAAAGTGGTTATAGACGGTTCGCTTAGACACTTCAGCTCGGTTCGATATTTTGTCCATGCTGGTATATTTAAAGCCATTATTTTTAAATTCAGCGATAGCAGCTTCTAGAATCGCTTCTTTTTTCTTCTGGCTTAGTGTTTTTTTAACCGTCATAACACAACTCGTTTGGTAATTATCAAACGCATTTTACACCAAAGGGTTTACTTTTGAATCCAGTGGTTACTTTTTCTTTGAGGGAAATTCATGTTGGGTCAACAGGGTAGTGAGAGTACGATCGTAATACGTGATTACACCGAAGCTGATTCTGCTGCGTTATGGGAAGTGTTTTTTCATACAGTGAGAAACGTTAATGTTCGCGATTATTCACAAATACAAGTTGAAGCATGGGCGCCTACTGACTTTGACCCAGTATTATGGAAATCTCGAATGGATCGGATTACGCCTTATGTCGCTGAGATAAATGGAGTCGCTGTCGGATACGCTGATCTTCAATTGGATGGAATGATCGATCACTTTTTCTGTCACTTTGAATACCAGGGTAAAAGCGTCGGCAAAGCTCTTATGAGTTACATAGTTGCAGAGGCTGAGAAAAAAGGAATCGTAAGGCTATTTTCAGAGGTAAGCCATACCGCTCGCCCTTTTTATGAGCATTTTGGTTTTGCGGTTGTTGAGCAACAATCGATAGAGGTAAGAGGGCAAGCATTGACGAATTTCATTATGGAACGCCGTTTAGGGAAAACCAACGGAGAATAGGGCTTTTTATTGTTTTGGTGAATAGCTTACGCATAGCAGACATAAAACTCACGTATACCTGACATGGCGTGCGGTCGCTTTGTCAGACTATAACGAGTTGCATTATTCAGGATCAAAACAATGGAATTTACACAGCAAGACAGGGAGGCACTCTACAATGTATGGATGTCTCAAAAAGCAAAAATGCACATGACTCAGATGGAAATGGCCAAAAAAATGGGCATGACTCAGGTCGATTTTTCTAATTTGATCAGAGGGAACGCTTCACTAACGATGGGGTTTGTTGCTGCTTTTTTCCGTTTAATGCGCGTTGAGCCAAGCCACTATTTACCCTCTTTGATGAGAAGTCCTACCGGTGAGCAGCAGGTTGTTTATTTGAGTAACCGTATTGCTGTTGATGGTGAAATTCAAAACGTTTACGTGGATGGTAATCAGGTTGTGATTGAATACGTTCACGCACTCGAAGCCTAGTTAGAAATGACTTAATGCGATTTTATTAGCACTCTGGCCGCTTATTAAACATATGTACTGTTCCGCGCTCTAAATTTTTAGCGTGGAATAGGGCTTGGTCGGCAATCGCGATAAATTGCTCAAGGCTGATTTCTTCATGGATCTGTTGGCAGTGCTCAACACCGATTGTGATGGACAACTGTTGACTAACCATTGACTTGATATTGGGAATATTCAACGCTTTAATAGATTGGCTCAGTTCACAAG
>NZ_JAKJSW010000084.1:0-17750 GCF_050337375.1 Vibrio makurazakiensis
CACCTATTATGCTCAAGGCGGTATCGCTGCCGTTTTTGACGAGTCTGATAGCATAGAATCCCACGTTGAAGATACTCAAATTGCCGGCGCTGGTCTTTGTGAAGAAGATACGGTGCAATTTATTGCGGAAAACGCAAAAGAATGTGTGCAATGGCTAATTGATGGTGGCGTTCCTTTCGATAAAGAAGAGTCGAAAGATGAAAATGGTAACCCTATTTATCATTTAACCCGAGAAGGTGGGCACAGCCATCGCCGTATTCTACACGCTGCCGATGCAACGGGTATGGCAATGCAAACATCATTGCAAGACAACGTACATAACCATCCGAATATCGAAATCTTTGAGCGTCATAATGCATTAGACCTTATCACCGAAGACAAAATTGGTGGCGAGAAAGATAAGGTTATCGGCGCTTATATTTGGAACCGAAACCAAGAACACGTTGAAACAGTTCGAGCTAAATTTGTCGTTCTTGCAACGGGTGGCGCTTCTAAGGTTTATCAATATACTTCTAACCCCGATGTTTCTTCAGGTGATGGTATCGCTATTGCTTGGCGTGCGGGTTGCCGCGTAGCAAACTTGGAGTTCAACCAGTTCCATCCAACCTGTTTGTTCCATCCAGAAGCTCGCAACTTCTTATTAACGGAAGCATTACGAGGCGAAGGAGCGTACTTACGTCGTCCTGATGGTTCTCGCTTCATGAAAGATTTTGATGAGCGTGGTGAGCTAGCTCCGCGTGATGTGGTTGCTCGTGCTATCGACTTCGAAATGAAACGCCTTGGTGCCGACTGCATGTATGTCGATATCAGCCATAAGCCAGAAGACTTTATTACCGCGCATTTCCCTATGATTCATTCACGGTTGATGGATCTTGGTATTGATATGCGAAAAGAACCAATCCCGATTGTTCCTGCAGCGCACTATACCTGCGGCGGTGTCATGGTCGACAAGCAAGGGCAAACGGATTTAACCAATCTATATGCGATCGGTGAAGTTAGCTACACAGGCTTGCATGGCGCTAACCGTATGGCTTCAAATTCGTTACTGGAATGTGTGGTATACGCGTGGTCAGCAGCAAAACATATCGTAGAAAACATCGAGCAGTCTCAACTATGTGCTGAGCTACCTGCATGGGATGAAAGCCAGGTCACCAACAGTGACGAAGAGGTTATTATTCAACATAACTGGCATGAACTGCGGTTATTCATGTGGGATTACATGGGTATAGTTCGTACTGATAAACGTTTAGAACGTGCAATGCGCCGCATTCAAATGCTGCAGCAAGAAACCCATGAGTACTACAGTAACTTCAAGGTTTCGAACAACTTATTAGAACTGCGTAACCTTCTGCAAGTCGCTGAATTAATGGTACGTTGCGCGATGCAACGTAAGGAAAGTCGAGGTTTACATTACACCTTAGATTACCCTGAACTTGCCAAAGATAGTGGCCCTACGATCTTGTCACCAGAAGATGAGCCACAATGATTGTCTTAGACTAGAGTTCTAGTCACTGTTCACCATCAATAAGGGAGCTAATCAGCTCCCTTATTATTTTCCCGCAGCCTCGACAACATCACTCGATAATCCTTTTCATCACAACTGTCCCTCCATAACAAATACGTCTTTCCATCTGTTAGCTYCAAAACCAACAAATAACGAGCGAAAGTTAACGTCGCCGATGTGACGTACAATACTTTCTGGTTAATTGAAAAACTATTGGGGGCAATGAAATCGATTTCTCCAATGAGCGGAGAATGACAAAAACTCGAGTCACGATATTGAGTAATGACGATTGAAATAAAAACTAATGAAGCAACGAGCGGTAAAGAAGAGAATGTGATGAAGAGTAAAAGGCACCCTGAGATAGTGCCTTTTAATATTTGTTCTTTCGCGGAGCGAGTAAGCCTGAGCTTAACGCACCTTGCTGAGGTTGTGCGCAACAATTTTATCAACCATAGATGCGTGGCCTAAGTTCTCACTACGCCCATGCCCCATAACCCAAGTAAATAAATCTGGGTCATCACACTCAAGCAATGAAACAAAATCGCGTTGCTCTTGATCTTGTAGCGAATCGAAGCATTCCTCAAAAAATGGCATGATCACAACGTCGAGTTCTAGCATCCCACGACGGCAGCCCCATTTAATTCGTGCTTTCTGCTCTGCAGTGTACATTGGTTATCCTCACCTAATATTTTTATCTGGGCTGAGTGTAACAATCCTAAGGCCTTGCAACTACTAAGTGAGTCACAGTCCCTATCGAAGCTTTAAAAAAAACCTAAGCTGACAAAGAAACCTAACGGGATTACCATAGGGATAAATGACTCTGTTAGGAAAATAAAAATGGATTGGCAAAACGACTTTCAGCCACTTGCACACACTAAAAACAGCGAACTTCCTGAATTAATGCTTACACACCTAACGGAGTGGAGCGCAATCACTATGATTGGTGATGATAAAAAATCTTACTTACAAGGCCAAGTTACTTGTGATGTCGTCACTCTGGCTGCAGATGAATCAACCCTAGGTGCTCACTGTGACGCTAAAGGAAAAGTGTGGAGCATCTTCCGCTTATTCAACCACAACGGCGGCTACGCGTTATTCCAGCCTCGTTCAGCAATGGAAACTGAGTTAACGGAAATAAAAAAATACGCAATTTTCTCTAAGGTCGATATTGAAGCAAGTAACGATGTTGCTTTCGGTGTGATGGGCTCTCAAGCTGACAGCTATATCGATAGCCTTTCAGATACTCAAGGGGATGTGCGCCCAGTAGCGGGAGGCACTGCCGTTCGTATCGAGCAAAACCGCTGGTTATTACTGATCAAAGACGTTTCTGCTCAACAATTAGTGAAAGAAACATCGGCGACTAAAGTGGACTCTACACTGTGGCAGTACTTTGACATCTTATCGGCACAACCAAAGGTAACTAAGTCAAATCAGATCGAGCACATCCCTCAGGCTCTAAACTTACAAGCGCTTGATGGCATTAGCTTCACTAAAGGCTGTTACACAGGTCAAGAAACAGTAGCAAGAGCAAAATACCGAGGTATGAATAAGCGTGAAATGTTTATTGTTTCCGGCAACCTAGAGCAGCCATTAGATCCAAACAACAACGCTGAACTTGAAAGAGCAGTTGGTGATAACTGGCGAGGTGCTGGACAGCTACTGGATGTATACCAATTCGATGACGGACAAGCGATCGGACTGATTGTTTTACCCAACAACCTAGATGACGGCGTAAAACTTCGTCTGACAGAGCAGCCAAATACACAATGGGCAATTCAACCACTTCCATACTCTCTCATTGAAGAGTAACCCTCTTTGATAAACACTAAAATCACACAATATCTGGATGAGCAGCAAGTGAGTTACCGCTTGCTGCACCAAAGCAAACCAACGACCTCTATTGATGACACGGCGCAAGAACGAGGGGTTGAACCATCGCAAATGATCAAGTGCATCTTACTACGCGATATGGACAACAATTACACCCTCGCCTGTTCTTCTGGGGATCAATCCATTGATCCAAAAAAGGTGCGAGCTTTCTTACAATGTCGACGCATGACTTGCGTCAGTATCGATGATGTAGAAACAATCACTGGCTTTAAAGTTGGCACTGTCGGGCCACTACAACTGAAGTTCAATCTGCCAATTATTTTTGATCATTCATTAAAAGAAAAAAACTGGGTGACGATCAGTTCTGGCGATCGTATGGCTGGTATCGCGATTTCAATGGAAGATCTAGTCGCCTTATCCAACCCTAAGTTTGCATCAATCAATAAAGACTGACTCATTAATCATTTACATTGCAAGCTGGTTACTTATTCTCATAAGAAATGCGACATAAGCCTTAGTCATGACAAATTAATAGTGAATCATTAATCAAAAAACAAACATAAGTAGTCAGAAGGATTGAATTAGGGTAACCTAATTTTGTTGGTTAGGCCTTGAACAGTAAAGCCTAGCCACGTAAGTGAATCCACTGAGTAACATCAGTATCCACTTTTGTGTAATGCATCTGTGACTATTCGCCCGTACTTTTACGGGCATTTTTTTACCTGAAACTTTCCTTCCTATTACGCAAAAAATAAAAATCCGACTATTCTTAAAAATGTAACAAGGATATTGCTTAATATTGCCGTCTCCAAAAGAGATGGTTCACTAAGTGATTCTAATTTGAGGAGGATCTCACGTTAAATCAGATATTTGCYATTAGAACTGCTTACAGCAGCACAAATATCTATTTTCATTCATATCTACTGCTTTTTACTCCACTTTTATCACAATAACTTCCGTGGAGTTTTTCTATAATCGTTTCGCTAGGTAAATATAAGGACAACAAGAATGAGACTGTTTAAGCGCTATACACCCGGTATGATTGCTAAACACGTAAGTCGACTTTTTAAAGGACGAATCTACATTTACGGTGTTGGGAAATTTGAATTTGATAATGGCAAACTTGTCTTGCCAGATCGCGCAGAAAAGCGCCACTTTCAGACAGTGAAAGAGATCAATCAAGAAATTATGAGATTGCGTTGCGCATATGCTTAGTTGGACTTAAAGAATTGAAAAGGGTTGGCAAATGCCAACCCTTTATTATTTATAACCTGCGTCATTTAAACCTTACTTTGCAGTAACTTCTGCTTAGCAAGTTCAGGTAAGTTGCCACTTAACCCCAATGCCCGTTTCATGATTTCATCTTTAGCACCCGGAAGTTGTCCCGCAAGCTTCATCCCAATACCTCGGATTAACTTCTTAGCAGGGTTATCACCCTCAAACAGGTCTTTAAAGCCCTGCATAGATGCAATCATCTTAGCGGCTTCTGCCTTGCGCCAGCGTTCATAGCCACGAAGGTTACGCTTCAAGCCGATATCTTCACCGTGCTCCCAAAGCTTCGTTATTTCTTGGGCTAGACTCGCAGCATCTAGTAAACCTAAATTAACACCTTGCCCCGCTAATGGGTGAATCGTGTGCGCTGCATCGCCCACTAAAGCGACGCGTTCTACCGCAAAGTCTCGTGCATATCGCATACGTAGCGGGAAGGCAAACCTATCGCCAACCACTTCACATAAACCTAACTTCGCATCAAACTCTGCAGTTAGTGCTTTATTAAACTCACCAGTCGACATTGCAACGAGTTTATCAGCGCGGTTAGGCTCTGTTGACCAAACAATCGAACTCATGTTCGGCTCTTGCATCGGTAAAAAAGCCAATGGACCTTGAGGTGTAAAGATCTGTCTTGCAACAGATTGATGAGGCGAAGCTGTTTTAATGTTGGCAACAATAGCGCTGTGCCCGTAATCCCAATGTGTGAGCGGGATATCTTGCTGCTTACGAACCCAAGAATTCGCACCATCGGCGCCAACAACTAGCTTGGCAGTCAATGATTGCCCATTATCAAGAGTTAACCAGGCTTCGCTTTCTCCAATCGCTAAAGATTGGCAGGTACAAGGCATGTGTACTGTCACATTGTCTTGTTTCTGTACTTGCTCTAATAGCGCCAATTGAATCACACGGTTTTCAACAATATGGCCCAAGTTGGCTTGTGCTAGTCGGCTAGAATCAAACTCTATACGCGCAAAACTGTCTTGTTCCCAAACTTCCATCGCCTGATATGGCGCAGCTCTTAACTGCTGAATACCTTGCCAAGCACCCAAATTACGTAAAATGGTTTCGCTCGAACGGCTCAAAGCTGAAACTCGCACATCTGGCAACTCGTTCAATTGGTCGTTTGGAACTTTACCTTCAATGACTGCGATTCTTAAATCACTGTCTTTAAACGCTGCAGCCAATGCCAAACCAACCATTCCACCACCAACAATGGCAATATCTACACTTTGCATCATTTTGTATTTCTACCTTATCTATCTACTAGGCCAAGCGTATGACGCAAAAGTGGACCTTTAAGAGGGGGAAGATTATCGATTGCTGCGAGTCCAACATTACGTCCAATACGAGTCGCTAACCAATCATTTGAAAAGAGATGGACTAAACTTGAGGTCAACGCAATAGTTGTGGTTCGGTCTTGTTCTCTACGCTTTCTAAAGTTAACTAAACCACTATAACGTCCAACATCATCCAGTTGCTCGCAAAGCGATTCAGCCAATGAAGCTACGTCACGTATCCCCAGGTTAAATCCTTGTCCAGCAATCGGGTGCAATGTTTGAGCTGCGTTACCTACAATTGCAAAGCGATGAGAAATATTCTGTTCACGATAACGGAGTATTAATGGATAACTGGCACGTTGACCCACTTTTTTCAACTCACCTAAACGCCAACCGAAATCCGATTGCAACTGCGTTAAAAAGCTCTGTTCATCTAATGCCACGACACGACTTGCTTCTTCCGGTGGCAAACACCAAACCAATGAAAGTCTGTTGTCACTCATCGGTAATAAGGCGACGGGGCCATGATGAGTAAAACGCTCGAAGGCTCTACCATTATGCGGCTCACTAGCGACAATATTAGCGATAACAGCCACTTGTTCAAAGTCATGCTCGGCAAGTGGAATACCAAGTTGTTCACAACAAGTCGAAATTGCACCGTCCGCAGCCACCAGCAGTTTAGTCGAGATATTCTGACCACTTGTCAGCTCAATATTTGTATGCGTTTCGGTACGTTCAACCTTTTTGACTGAATCTGGACAAAACAGAGCAATTGAAGTTTCTGACTCAAGTTTTTGCTGATAAATTCGGCCAACGTCCGCTAGCTCAACAACGTAGCCTAACGCATCAACGGCGAAGTCTTTGCTATAGATATCCGTCATTCCGGCATGGCCACGGTCAGAGACATGAATGTCTTGAATGGGCGTTGCGACCGAAGCTATAGATTGCCACAATTGGAATGAATCCAAAATTTGAACTGTGCCATATGACAGCGCGATGGAACGAGAATCAAAGCCGGGATGAGCTTGTTGGTCGACCTGAAAAGGTTCAACAACAGCTATCGAAAGCGACCGCTGACTGATCTGATTGAGAGCAAGCGCTAACGTCGCGCCAGCCATCGCCCCACCTGCAATTACAACATCAAACTGAGCCATTGAAACCTCAACAGAAAAACAAGTTAGTGGATCGTAGGTGCCGATTCTTCAGACGGGCGAGCACCGAATTCTGCATGAATCGTTAGCGCGCACGCTTTAACGTGTTCAATTACATGCTCAAGCAATTGAGCTTGCTCTTCTAAGTCATCATCTTCATCAATACCAAGCTTTGCCATTTCTTCTAGATCAGCCAGAGCTTCTTTAGTGCCATCTGATGCTTTATTGAGTTGAGCACCAACTAAACCTAAACCCGAGATAAAATGATTAATCCAATCCGAAACACCATCAGCTAAATCAAAAACACTTGCGCTCGCATCTTCATCAGGTAAAAGCAGAGATAACTCCATGCCTGAACCCGTAATTTCACCGGTTGTAACTTTTAGAGTCGCTTCGGCTAGTGTCAAAGCACGGTCTGGCCAGCCCATACCTTCATTCGTGTAATCAAAGATAAGAGGTTGCCAACTTTTATCTGCCAAGTTCAAGCCGCCGCTTAACATGCCAGTTAATAGCCCATGCATTTCAGCTGGGTTTACAGCTAAGCTTGCTGATTGAAGTTCAGTCGCAACGGTTAGGTAGTCAGGTAAAGTAGTTTCGCTCATCAGATAGCTCGCTCAATAGTTCTTTATTTCATTACTATCAATCGTACCACTTCACCCCAATTCTGGTAAGCATCGATCCCCTGCAATTATTGCGTGAGTGTCTATCAAACGTTCAATTTGCTGAATTACTGTGTGCTCAAGCTCTCATTTACACACAGTCACTCTTAAAAGCTTGAATCTTAATTGCGGTTTACCTATAGTTTCCTCCTCAGAGGAGATAGCTTCCTCAGCGGTACTTGCACTTTTCTTTCTCATCAATGACAAAGGGCAACAGCCTTAGATTAGCGCGTTAAAGAGTTCATTCATCATGAGTAATCAAGCGGTAGACGTTGAAATTTTAGGAAAACTGACTCGAGTTAATTGCCCGCCAGGTCAAGAAGAGTCATTAACTGCAGCGGCGGCCGATCTTGATAATCGATTGAAAGAGATGGCTGAACGTACTAAGGTAACCAATGAAGTGAAACTGCTTACCATTGCAGCTCTGAACATTTGTTATGAGCTACAAACCAAGCAGTATGAAGCTARCGACGAACAAAACGCACTGACCGAGCGAATGGAACAGCTCACTACATCACTTAGCGATGTACTCAGTAAAGTTAAGCACGGACAGCAATAGCGTACACAAAATTTACCCTGGAGTGTTTGTCAGAGGATTCACGTCCCCGAGCCGATAAGCAATCCCTAAGGGTTAGTACTTGAGTGCTATTGAGCATGCTCGGCTTGTACCGAGAAGCCTACGGTAATCATTGCTGATCCGCCTTGAACTCGCTGGTTCAAGGGCCATCTATTCTCAACGGCACTTTGGGGTATTCCTTCTTATGAAGACGCTCACACGCAGCGAATTTCGCAAACAAATCCGTCAAATTCGAAATGCACTTCCTAGCGAACAGCAACACGCCGCCAGTCTCGATTTAATTAATCAATTTTCCGTTTTACCAAACGTTAAGCAAGCTCGGCATATCGCGCTGTATATTTCTGCAGATGGTGAGCTCGATACTACCCCGCTAATCGAATGGCTTTGGGCACAAGGGAAACAAGTCTATTTACCTGTACTTCACCCTTTTTCAGCTGGGCATCTACTCTTTCTTCATTACACACCAACCACTCCTTTAACCTATAACAAATATGGCATTGTTGAACCGATACTCAACCAAACCATTGTGAAACCGGTTAAAGACCTAGATATGATTTGCACTCCGTTAGTTGGATTTGACTCTCATGGTCACCGACTTGGTATGGGTGGCGGTTATTATGACCGAACTCTTGCCCGCTGGTTCAAAACAGGCGAAGGCGCTTCGCCTATTGGCATTGCCCATGACTGCCAACATGTTGAACAACTACCAACTGAAAAGTGGGATGTACCACTCCCAAAAATCGTGACACCAAGTAAAACTTGGCAATGGGAAAATAACCATTAAAGCGCTATAATCGCGCCGCAAACGTTAACCTCGATATATAAACGTTAACTTCAATACGCGAACGATTAATTCAAAGCGCACGACCTTATTCAGGAGAATGGCATGACTCAAGATGAAATGAAAAAAGCAGCTGGCTGGGCAGCACTTCAGTATGTTGAAGAAGGCAGCATTGTAGGTGTAGGTACTGGCTCTACAGTAAATCACTTCATCGACGCACTAGGCACAATGAAAGACAAGATTAAAGGTGCGGTTTCAAGCTCTGTAGCCTCTACTGAAAAGCTAGAAGCACTAGAAATCAAAGTTTTTGAGTGTAATGACGTAGCGAAACTCGACATTTATGTTGATGGTGCGGACGAGATTAATGGTTCACGCGATATGATCAAAGGCGGCGGTGCTGCTCTAACTCGTGAAAAAATCGTTGCTGCTATTTCTGACAAATTCGTGTGTATCGTTGATGGCACAAAGGCTGTTGACGTATTAGGTAAATTTCCTCTACCAGTTGAAGTTATCCCAATGGCACGTTCATACGTTGCACGTGAACTACTAAAACTTGGTGGTGACCCAGTTTACCGCGAAGGTTGCACAACCGATAACGGCAACATGATCCTAGACGTTTACGGCATGGCGATTGAAAACCCTAAACAACTAGAAGATACCATCAATGGTATTGCTGGTGTGGTTACCGTTGGTCTATTCGCTCACCGTGGTGCTGACATCGTGATCACCGGCACTCCTGAAGGTGCAAAAATAGAAGAATAAGGCGTAAATAGCTCTTCCAAGTTGAGCGCATCATTTTTGATAGTAAAGGTCATTACTTTTCAGTTATCTGTTTCAGTATTCATTTTATTTGTTTAAATACTAACCTTGCTGATAACCCTTTACTCGGCGCTCAAGGCTAGGTGGTTTGACTGTTTTATCCAGCCAACTCCCTCGAGTAGATTGCTATATTTCGTCATTTGATTACAAGCGGTGCCTAATGGCGCCGTTTTTTTATTTGTGACGCATAAAATTATGGCTTATTCCGTAATTTTCTTACCCAAAACATTTTTTTTTTGTTACTTTATTGTTCAGAAGACGCACAGGGAAACGTTTGTCTCTATACAGAATGGGCTATTTATCCCCTTTTAAGCCATTTTGTAGCACGTGCGCCGCATTTGCCCACCTTTCCATTTTAAAGGACGAGAACAATGGCTAAAGTGTCACTGGATAAAGAAAAAATAAAAATCGTACTTCTTGAAGGTCTACATCCTTCTTCTGTAGAAGTTCTACAAGCCGCTGGTTACACCAATATTGAATACCACAAAGGTTCACTTCCTGAGTCAGAACTTTTAGAAGCAGTAAAAGATGCGCACTTTATTGGTATCCGTTCTCGTACAAACATCTCCCAAGAAGTTATCGACGCTGCTGAGAAACTCGTTGCAATCGGCTGCTTCTGTATCGGTACAAACCAAGTTGACCTGAATGCTGCAGCTAAGCGTGGTATCCCGGTATTTAACGCACCTTTCTCAAATACCCGTAGTGTGGCTGAGCTGGTACTTGGTCAAGTCCTTCTTCTGCTTCGCGGTATCCCAGAGAAGAATGCTCTTGCTCACCGTGGTATCTGGAAGAAGAGTGCTGATAACTCGTACGAAGCTCGTGGTAAGCGTTTAGGTATTATCGGTTATGGCCACATAGGTACTCAGCTGGGTATTATTGCGGAAAACCTAGGTATGCGTGTTTACTTCTACGATATCGAAAACAAGCTGTCTCTGGGTAACGCAACTCAAGTTCACACTATGACTGAGCTGCTAAACAAGTGTGATGTCATTTCTTTACACGTTCCAGAAACAAACGAAACTAAGAACATGATGGGTAAAGAAGAATTCGAGCGCATGAAGCCTGGTTCTATCTTTATCAACGCAGCACGCGGCACCATTGTCGATATTCCTGCACTTTGTGGAGCACTTGATTCTGGTCACCTTGCTGGTGCAGCGATCGATGTGTTCCCAACTGAACCAAAAACCAATGCAGACCCATTCGAGTCTCCATTAATGCAGTTTGATAACGTGATCCTAACGCCGCACGTAGGTGGTTCAACTCAAGAAGCACAAGAAAACATCGGTGTTGAAGTTGCGGGTAAGCTTGCGAAGTACTCAGATAACGGCTCTACACTATCAAGTGTTAACTTCCCTGAAGTATCTCTTCCGCTGCATACTGGTACTTCTCGCCTTCTGCATATTCACGAAAACCGCCCAGGTATCCTGACTCAAATCAATACTATCTTCGCTGAAGAAGGGATCAACATCGCTGGTCAGTACCTACAAACAGCATCTGAAATGGGCTATGTGGTTATTGATGTTGAGGCTGATCGTTCGGAAGAAGCTCTGCTGAAACTGAAAGAGATCGAAGGCACAATCCGTGCTCGTCTACTTCACTAATTCACAGTATTAACGTGAATAAAAAAGGCTCTCAAATGAGAGCCTTTCGTTTACCTGTCGTACTAATCTTCGAGCTGATAAATCACATCAACGCGGTCGCGTATACGAATAATAGAGTCCTGATAAGTGCTAGACTCAGTTCTCGCGTCCATCGCCATCGAACGCATTAATACTGGCTGAACAGACTGTGCGTTATAACTAATACGCCACACTTGTCCAAGGTCACGCTCAAACCCTTCAGCTAGAGAGCCAGCTTTTTGGTTTGCATCTTTAATCGCAGCTGAACGAGCTTGCTGTTGATATTTTGCTTGATCACGAACTTGCAGTTGAATGCTTTCAACTTGGTTAATCCCTTCTCCTAATGCAATATCCAAGTATTCATTAAGTTTATTTAAATCATCAACTTGAACCGTCACATTGCGTGAAGCGCGGTAACCAACTAGTTCTGGCTTGCCAGTTTTTGGGTAATGGTATTGAGGCGCAAGATATAGGTTAGAGCTGCTGATGTTTGCCGACTCTACACCCGAACTATCCAACTTATTTACAAAGGAGGTCACGACTTTATCGACTGTCGCTTTAGCTTGTTCAGCTGTCATTGTGGATTCAACAACTTTAACTGAGAATGTCGCCATATCAGGTGTAGCGACAACTTCGCCATAACCTGTCGTTGATATATGTGGAAAACTAGGCGCTTCTGCAAGTGCATTCACACTAAACGTACTGGCGAGAGCGATAAGCATACTTGGTACAAATTTCATGAAATAACCTTGTTTGGGCAAATACGCTTACATAATAGATGAATTTAATTGCTAACCAATCCATCTCGTAAAGATCTAACACAACTTTGACTGTGTTAATAAACCATCTATTGAGGCAGGTTGTTACGAGCAAAACTCAGGATCGCTTGTGATAGATCTTTTAGGATTCCACTTTCTAATTGCCAGTGATGCCAGTAAATACGATAGGAAAGTAAGAACCCTGGTGTAATGTCGATCAATACTCCAGAGCTCAATTCATCGACAATTTGCAGGCGAGGGATCAAACAGTAGGCAACTCCAGATCTTGCTAGCTTCACAAAAGCTTCTGAACTTCCAACGGTATGATTGATCACGCTATCTCTTGGAACATTGAAATGATCATGAAGAAACTTTTTATGTAGATCGTCATATTGGTCATAGGATACAGCGGGCGCTTTCGTTAACGTCGAATAATTCACACCCTCACAAAAATAGCGTTGATAAAACTCCGGGCTAGCCACACATACGTAATCCATTCGCCCTAAATAGTCTGCAGAGCAACCTGAAATAGGCTGAGATTCAAGGCTAATAGCGCCTGAGACTTCCCCACTTTTTATCTTCTCAATAGTTCGCCCTTCACCATGAATCACTAGGTTTAATTCGACCTTTCTAGAGCTCATTACCTCAGATATTGCTGGTAATAGCCAAGTCGCCAAACTGTCTGCGTTGGTGGCTATAGAGATAGACAAAGGCGGTAAGTTGCCCTCATCCATGAATTCTGGAACAAGTTCATTTTCAAGTAACCGTACACGTCGGTATAAACCGAGCAACTTTTTTCCGACCGGAGTTGGTCGAGGTGGAGACTCACGGACTAATGCTGGTTGCGCTAACCATTTTTCGAGTTGCTTTATTCTCTGGGAAACAGCGGACTGAGAAATATAGAGGTGCTCAGCCGCTCGTTCAAAACTTTGCTGTTCTACCACAGCATCCAATGCTTCTAGCCATTTGTAATCCAACCCTCTCATTATCTCCTCCACCTTACTCAACAATTAACTACTTCAGCACTCACATTAGCAACTCTAATATCTTATTAAAATCATTAATTATACTAATAAGATTACTCAGAGTATCTTCTCGGTATCGGTCTTAGACTAATGAATATATCAGGAGGCAAAAATGAATTTGTGGGTTTTGTTACAAGGTTTTGGGCTTGGAGCGACCATGATTATCCCAATCGGTGCTCAAAATGCTTATGTGTTGAATCAAGGCATTAAACGCAATCATCACCTCACAACTGCAACAATTTGTAGCCTTTTAGATACTCTATTTATTTCGCTAGGAATTTTTGGTGGTGGCGCTATCTTGTCACAAAACGAACTGCTACTAACCTCCGTAACACTTGGAGGAATCGCATTCTTGTCTATCTATGGATTGCTTTCACTTAAGAGTGCATTCAAGCCAGAGAGCCATGGAGAGACAAAGGGAGAGGTATTAGCTCGCGGTAAACGTACGGTAGTTCTAGGTGCCCTTGCTGTTACAGTTTTAAACCCACATCTCTATTTAGATACAGTCGTTATTCTTGGGTCAATCGGAGGTCAATTTGAAGGTAATGATAGAGTTGCTTTCGCGATGGGTACTGTTCTCGCTTCATTTGTTTGGTTTTATTCCCTCTCTCTGGGAGCCGCTAAATTGGGTCCGACTTTATCAAAACCTAACGTAAAGAAAGGCATTGATATTGCCATCGCAACTATGATGTTTGTAATTGCTGGAATACTAGCTCATGGCCTGATAGATCAATACCTAAGCTAACCCTTCCCCCTAAGAACCAAAAAGCGCAGACCTAAGTCTGCGCTTTTGTATATTCACGATAGAAACTTATTTACGCATCTACTTTATTCAAGTGAACATCCATTTGTGGGAATGGAATCTCAATACCTTCATTATCCAAGCCTTCTTTGATTGCTTGCATTAGGTCGAAATAAACATTCCAGTAATCCGCTGTTTTTACCCATGGGCGAACCACAAAGTTCACAGAAGAATCAGCTAATGTATGAACACCAACTTGTACGCCTGGCTCTTTCAAAACACGCTCATCTGATTCACAGATTTTAGTAAGCAATTCTTTGGTTTGCTGAAGATTAGCGCCGTAAGACACACCAATCATCAAATCAACACGACGAGTATCGTGGCGAGAATAGTTAGTAATCGGGCTACCAATAACACTACCGTTTGGTACTACAACCATTTTGTTATCAGGCGTTGTTAGAACCGTTTGGAAAATTTGAATCGACTCAACAGAACCAGCAACACCACCAATTTCTACATAGTCGCCTGATTTGAATGGGCGGAAGCCAACAATCAAAACACCAGCTGCGAAGTTTGACAGTGAACCTTGTAATGCTAGACCAATAGCTAAGCCGGCTGCACCAATAACAGCAACGACAGAAGCGGTTTGAACGCCTAAGCGACCCAGAGCGGCAATTAGAACAATAACAAACAGTAGGTAACGTACAAGACCATGAATAAACTCTACAACGGCCTTATCCATTTTCTTCTTCTGAAGAACCTTAGCCACACTATTCGCAACGCCTTTAACGATTAAGTTACCAATAAACAGAATAACAAGAGCTGAGATGATGTTTACACCGTATTGAATAAACAGATCTGAGTTATTTGTTAGCCACTGCTCTGCGTGAGACAGACCATCGACGATTGGAGTTTCAAGTTCCTTCGAACCACCAGACATAATGTGTATCCTCTATGTAATGAGCTATGAACTTAGCTGCCTTTAGCAACAAATTATTGCCAAATCCTTATAAACAAACTGAATCAATGTCAGTTTTTCGGCACGATATCCTATCTTTGACTAATTGCAAAGTCATGTTTCCGTAAATAATTACAGAACAAGAAGTTACTAACTTTCATCAATATCGACTCTTAAAAGATTACGTAATTTAATCAATAGAAGCTAGAGTTTTTGTCACTTTGAAAATACTTTTTCTTAAACGAAAAAAAAGCCGCTCAATGAGCGGCTTTTTAAAACTTAGAAAGTACTTAATTCAGTCGAATYATAGTACGTCTACAGCGTTAAGGTCAGCAAATGCTTTTTCAAGACGAGTAACCATTGACGCTTGACCAGCACGTAGCCATACGCGTGGATCGTAGTACTTCTTGTTTGGAGAAGCTTCGCCAGTTGGGTTACCGATTTGACCTTGTAGGAAATCGAAGTTGTCAGCAGAGTACTGACGGATACCATCCCAAGTTGCCCACTGTGTATCAGTATCGATGTTCATTTTGATAACACCGTAGCCGATAGACTCTTGGATTTCTGCTTCAGAAGAACCAGAACCACCGTGGAATACGAAGTTTAGAGCGTTAGGTGCGATACCGAACTTCTCTGCACAGTATGCTTGAGAGTCACGTAGGATAGTTGGAGTAAGTACAACGTTACCAGCTTGGTAAACACCGTGTACGTTACCGAAAGAAGCAGCGATAGTGAAACGTGGGCTAACAGCCATTAGTTTCTCGTATGCGTATGCTACGTCTTCTGGAGAAGTGTAAAGCTCAGATGCGTCCATATCAGAGTTATCAACGCCGTCTTCTTCACCACCAGTACAACCAAGTTCGATCTCGATTGTCATGTCCATTTTAGCCATGCGAGCTAGGTAAGTAGCACATGTCTCGATGTTCTCTTCTAGAGACTCTTCAGAAAGGTCTAGCATGTGAGAAGAGAATAATGGCTTACCAGTTTGTGCGAAGAACTCTTCACCAGCATCTAGTAGACCGTCGATCCATGGAAGAAGTTTCTTAGCAGCGTGGTCAGTATGTAGAATAACTGGAACACCGTAAGCTTCAGCAACAGCGTGAACGTATTTCGCGCCAGCTACAGCACCAAGAACTTGTGCGCCTTGACCTTCAAGTTTAACGCCTTTACCTGCGAAGAATGCAGCGCCGCCGTTAGAGAACTGAACAACAACTGGAGACTTAACTTTAGCAGCTGCTTCTAGTACTGCGTTTACAGAGTCAGTACCAACAACGTTTACTGCTGGAAGAGCAAATTTGTTTTCTTTTGCTACTTCAAATACTTTCTGTACGTCATCGCCAGAAATTACACCAGGTTTTACAAAATCGAAGATCTTAGACATGGAAATAGTCCTATTTATTCTATTCGTTTTAAGATTAAAAAACTTAAGTTTAAAAGTTTGCAATCGTTTGCTCACAACTTGTGCCATTCTAGCAAAAAAGTGTGATATGCCGCAAACGTTAAAAGGCGAGATTCACATCTCGCCTTTTTCAATTCATTACGCTTTAGCGCGTTCTTCTAGCATAGCAACAGCTGGAAGTACTTTACCTTCAACAAACTCAAGGAAAGCGCCACCGCCAGTAGAGATGTAAGATACGTCAGCTTTAATACCGAACTTATCGATAGCCGCTAGCGTGTCACCACCACCCGCAACAGAGAAGCCTGCAGAGTCAGCGATTGCTTTAGAGATGCCTGCCGTACCCGCTTCGAAGTTCTTAAATTCGAATACGCCTACAGGGCCGTTCCAAAGGATAGTTTTTGCGTTGCCGATGATTTCAGCTAGTGCTGCAGTTGAATCTGGGCCAAGGTCGAAGATCATGTCGTCGTCTTGAACTTCAGAAACGTGCTTGATTTCAGCTTCTGCGTTTTCGTCGAATGCTTTAGCACATGCAACGTCAGTTGCTACTGGAATAGCACACTCTTTCATTAGCTTTTGAGCTGTTTCAACTAGGTCTGCTTCGTAAAGAGACTTACCTACGTTGTGACCTTCAGCAGCAATGAACGTGTTCGCAATACCACCACCAACAACAAGTTGGTCAGCGATTTTAGATAGAGACTCAAGAACAGTTAGCTTAGTAGAAACTTTAGAGCCACCAACGATAGCCACTAGTGGACGAGCTGGGTTATCCATTGCTTTACCAAGTGCTTCAAGTTCAGCAGCTAGAAGAGGACCAGCACATGCTACAGGAGCATAAGTACCAACGCCGTGTGTAGAAGCTTGTGCACGGTGAGCTGTACCGAATGCATCCATTACGAAGATGTCACATAGTGCAGCGTATTGCTTAGAAAGCGCTTCTTCGTTCTTCTTCTCGCCTTTGTTAAAACGAACGTTTTCAAGAACAACAAGTTCACCAGCGTTAAGTTCTAGACCGTTTACGTAGTCTTTAGCTAGTTTAACGTCGCAGTCTAGTGCGTCGTTTAGGTAATTAACTACAGGAGCTAGAGAGAACTCTTCGTTGTATTCGCCTTCAGTAGGACGACCAAGGTGAGAAGTAACCATTACCTTTGCGCCAGCTTCTAGGCAAAGTTTGATAGTTGGTAGAGATGCAAGGATACGAGCATCTGAAGTTACTTTACCGTCTTTTACTGGTACGTTTAGGTCAGCACGGATAAATACGCGTTTACCTGCAAGTTCCAGGTCAGTCATCTTGATCACAGACATGATTTGTCCTCTCAAATTTAAATAAAWATAAAGTTTTGGAAACTCAGCAACCCTGCTAAGCCTATAAATTATTCAAC